>DAMCDT010000396.1:0-1158 GCA_032058265.1 Tannerellaceae bacterium | reverse complement strand
TTATTTCTTACTAATTTTCTGGTTGATAATTTGTTTGTTTACTTCAATTTGCAGAATGTAGTTTCCTACTGGATAATCAGTCATACTTATCGTTTCGCTGTAAAAACCTTTGTTTTGGTGTTTGATTGGTAGTCTATCTACTAATCTGCCACCCATATTGAAGATGCCGACAGACACTTCCGTATCCTTCTCTAACAAGTACTCCACATACAAATTATCCTTTACCGGATTCGGGTAGAAGTTATAATTAAAACTATCCGCCTGATTCATTCCGTTATTGGGATTTGTCGGGTCGGTTATATTTGGCTTTTGCTTCTCGTTCCAAAGACTATCGATGATAGCCATATTTTCGGCATCATCCCACAGATAATAATGCTCTTGCGGAGGATAGAAGAAGGCCACATTAAATCCTTCCGTTTTAGTTGTGTCCGTATCAAAACTTCGGATCGCCTCAAAAACAGGATAACGGTAACCTTTAACATACCACCGGTAACTTTCAACCGTCATGTTTAACGGATTATCATCCACTGCTTTTATACTGTCGACTTCCTCGATGGTTTGAATGGCTTTTATCCTTAACACATGATTCAAGGTATCGCCCGAAGGAAGAATCATCATACCATAAGCATCCGACGCCACCTGAACATTTCCTTTGGTCTTCATCGGCTCTTGTGAGGAGTATAAGCCTTCAGAAGAATAAGACTTACTTAGCTGTTGTTTATAGTCAAACGGATACGTATTTATAACCAAAGGTCGTTTATGATGCATAAGCGTTACGGGATTCTCGTGGCCCAGATTATAAAGCGTATCGTTTTTTATGCGGTAATAATACATGGTTCGGTGCTCCACTCCGATTATCAGATCTTCAGGCTGAACTTCTTTCTTTAATATAGTATCCTTTCCCATGATATAAATACTGTCCTTTATCAGGGGAGCCGGGTAATAAGAGAGTTTGTATTCCGGATTAACAGCATTTAGCTTGCTGAAATTCCAGATTACATTTTCTCCCGCACGTCCGGGATCCTTATACTCTACTTGTTGCTTGATAATTTCATCACCGCCGCGCATGGCATTCAGGTTTCTGTTTATCTGAGAGAATATCGAAAAAGAGCAAAGACACACAGAAAAGAATAAAGAAAGAATTTTCTTCATAAAGGG
>DAMCDT010000395.1:0-1484 GCA_032058265.1 Tannerellaceae bacterium | reverse complement strand
ATAAGTGCGGTTGCGGTAGTCATCGCAGCAGGGCGTACACGTTTCAATCCGGCATGGACTACAGCTTCTCTTATCTCATCTTTGGTCTGTGGGTTGCGTTCAAGGAAAGTATCATGGATATATGTCCCCATAAGAACCCCATCATCAGTGGCGATACCGAACAAAGCGATAAATCCTACCCATACGGCAATACTCAGATTGATCGGATGCATCTGGAACAGGTCGCGCATGTTCATATCACCAACTGAAAAATTCATAAACCAGGGCTCGCCATAAAGCCATAACAGGATAAATCCTCCGGCAAAGGCTACGATTACCCCGGAAAAGTGAATAAGCGATGCTGTAACGGTCTTGAACTGAAAATACAAAATGAGTAAAATTGCCAATAAACTTAACGGTACAACAACCAGCAGGCGCTTAGCTGCCCGTTCCTGTTGTTCATAATTTCCGGCGAACTTATAAGATACACCTTTGGGTAATTCCAACTGTCCGGATGATATTTTCTCTCTGAGTATTTTATCGGCTTCCTTAACAACATCTACTTCGGCTTTTCCGGCTACTTTGTCGAATATAACGTAGCCCAACAGGAACGTGTTTTCACTCTGGATCATCTGCGCTCCCTTGGTATATTCTATATCTGCTACTTCCTTTAAAGGAATCTGAGCTCCGGTTGCTGTTGGTACAATCAGCTTAGCCAGTTCCTCCGGGTTATCCCTCAATTCCCTCGGATATCTTAAACGCACAGGAAAGCGTTCACGTCCTTCTACGGTTGTGGTCAGGGGCATTCCTCCCACTGCCGCACTGATTACGTCTTGTAAATCAGCCACGGTAATACCATAACGCGCCATATTCCGGCGGTTTAGTTTTATTTCAATATAGGGTGCTCCGACGGCACGGTCATAAAACACCGTAGATGGAAGAATAGACGGAATATCTCTCAAGGCCGTTTCCAATGCTTTTCCACCTTGTTCAATGGATTCCAGATCGGGCCCTGATACTTTCAATCCCATCGGTGCGCGCATACCTGTCGAAAGCATCACCAATCGGGCTTCTATCGGTTGTAGTTTGGGCGAGGAGGTAAGTCCAGGCATGTGAGATACATTGACGATTTCCTGCCAGATATCATCCGTTTTTTTGATATGGGGACGCCACTGGCGGAAGTAATCACCTTTGCTATCCGTGATAAGGCTATCGGCAGGTAACAGGCGAAAGCCATCTTCCGGATTGTAAGTTCCTCCTCCTTTTAATAGAAACTCTCCATTACGGTTTACTTTAAATCGTTGCCTGTGTCCATTTTCGTCCAGAATATATTCACTACGATAGTTAATTGTGTTTTCAAACATTTGGGTCGGAGCCGGGTCGAGTGCCGAATTGACACGTCCCCACTTACCTACGGTTATATCTACTTCGGGAATATTGGAGATGCGCTTATCAAGCGTTTCAATAAATTGCAGGTTCTGCTCTATACCCGTATGTGGCATGCT
>DAMCDT010000394.1:0-1486 GCA_032058265.1 Tannerellaceae bacterium | reverse complement strand
ATTCACTTGCACAGAATCAGTTGAATGTTGTCGTACTTAACTTTATCGATATGCTCTCTCATGCACGTACGGAAATGAAGATGATACGTGAACTGGCACAAAGTGAAGCCGCTTACCGTAGTTTGACTAAATCATGGTTCCAGCATTCTACAACGCTTGAGCTGTTCCGGCGTATTGCTGAAAAAGGATATAAAGTAATATTGACAACAGATCATGGTACGATCCGTGTGGATGAACCTATCAAGGTTATCGGTGATAAGAATACGAATACAAATCTGCGCTATAAAGTAGGAAAGAACCTGAACTATAATCCTAAAGAAGTTTTTGAGATCCGTGATCCGCAAAAAGTTGGCTTACCGTCTCCAAACCTAAGCAGTAAGTACATATTTGCTATCAATGATAACTTCTTTGCTTATCCTAATAACTATAATTATTACGTTTCCTATTATAAGAATACATTCCAGCATGGAGGTATTTCAATGGAAGAAATGATGGTCCCGTTTATCACCATGAATCCGAAATAATGATGAATGTTAATGTTTAATGATTAATGACTATACAAATAACAACTCTGAATACAATACATGAAGCGGTCAGGCAATTTATCAGTGCCATGGATAACCGTACGGTTTTCGCTTTCCACGGAAACATGGGAGTAGGGAAGACCACCCTCATTAAAGCTATTTGTGAAGAACTTGGTGTTGAGGACGTGATTAATAGCCCTACATTTGCTATTATTAATGAATATCGAAGTGAAACAACGGGGGAGTTAATCTACCATTTTGATTTCTATCGTATAAACAAACTAAGCGAAGCGGAAGATTTGGGAACGGGAGATTATTTTTATAGCGGAGCGCTTTGCTTTATCGAATGGCCTGAGAAAATAGAGGAACTACTTCCTCATGATGTTGTTAATGTCTTCCTCACAGAAAATACAGACGGATCCCGTACAATACAAATACAATAAATTATGCCTGTTTCTGAATATTTAATTTTAGCTATTTTCATTATTGCCGGATTATTTTCGTTGGTTAGTTCTATTTTTAATTTTGATTGGTACTTCAACAGCCGTAAGGCATCTACTTTTGTTAACCTGCTGGGGCGTACCGGAGCACGTATTTTTTACAGTATATTAGGCTTAGCTCTTATAACGGCGGGTATATTATTTTTTATTCACGGTTATTAAAAGTGAAAAATAATTAAAACGGGCAACATTTTTCTACCTTTTTACGTCTATTAATATAACAATGATGTATAAAGGTTGACAAAATGTTTAAGTTGAAAGCGTTGATATTATTTTTAATTGCTTTCCTGTTTATTCAGACAGGATGTAGCGATGATGAGTCCGGTGTGCGGACATTTGCCGACTTTAATGTCGTTCTTGAAAATACGCAGGATGCGGACCCTTATAAATATGTTATATCTTTAAGTGAAGGAGAAACGGCAGTTATAACAAAACAAGCCTATAACTTTGAAATCAGCGAAC
>DAMCDT010000393.1:0-1783 GCA_032058265.1 Tannerellaceae bacterium | reverse complement strand
TAACCAACTTGACACTCAGAGAAAGATAGGATTATAGAGGAAAGATAATAAATAGTTGAAAGTTCAAAATTGAAACCAACTTATTTTCGTTATTAACCTTTTAGCCATCTATCCCCTAAGCGGTATACCGGATACCATGCAGATAGAAAACCAATAAGTAGAACAGTAACAAATACAATTGCCACATCACTAAATACAACACGTACCGGATAATCGTCAATAATAAAAGCACCGGCAGTACCCATCTTTATAAGTCCTAATTCTTGTTGAAGCAGGCAAAGTACTAATCCGATGACAACACCTAATAAAGCGCCAAAACCGGAGATCATCCAGCCTTCAAAAAGAAAGATATGCCGGATCAGTGAATCATTTGCTCCCATATTCCGAAGTGTACGGACATCCGCCTGCTTTTCGATCATAAGCATGGAAAGTGAACCTACCATATTGAAAAGAGCAATCGTTAATACAAAACAAAGGATCAGGAAAATAATCCATTTTTCCGTTTGCATCATTTTAAAAGCATCCGCTTGTTGTTCGTATCTATCCTGTACGATATAATTATCACCTATAAGTTTCCGGATTTGTTTTTTAACGGCTTTCGTATTAGCTTGTTCTATCAATTTCAATTCAAGAGCCGACACTTCATCTTCATAAGTAAACAGGTCTCGTGCTAATGATAAAGGAACAATCATATAACTCTCATCATATACTTGTTGATTGGTTCGGAAAACAGAACCGATAAAAGCATATTCCAAGTTGAACGATGTTGCTGGATTAGACAAGTTCACCTGTTGATCGCGTTTGGGTGCGTATAATTCAACAGGATCTATAAAGCCGGACCGGATTCCCAATACTGCAGCAACACCAATTCCTAAAGATGTATAATTAGCTACTTCGTCATGTAGTTTGAATGAACCATCAATTATAATACTATCCAAATTCGTAAGTTGATGATAATTATCAACAACTCCTTTGACTGTCCCGATTACCTGTCTGTCTTTATACTGGATCAATGCGTTCTCTTGTAAAACTTCACTGATTATAGCTATATCATGACGCGTATATAATTGTTGCAGTTCTTCGGCAGCAGGATCAAAAACTTTTCCAGTTTTAGGTACGATCTTCAGTTCCGGATCAAAATTACCAAACAAAGAAGAAAGCAAATCATTAAACCCATTCATCACAGATAAAGCACAAACCAGAGCAATCGTTGCCACAACAACACCACAGACAGAAACCATCGATATAATGTTGATAGCATTATGCGACTTTTTAGAAAAGAGATACCTCCGTGCTATATAGAATGGGAAATTCATTTCAGTTGACAGTTGACAGTTGACAGTTGACAGTTGAAAAACAAATAGTTGTCAACTGTCCCTTATCAACTGTCAACTATTTAATAGTTTGTCAATGTTTTCGATATAATCTAATGAATCGTCAATAAAGAAAGATAGTTCGGGTATGATCCGCAATTGAGAACGTACCCGCTGACCGAGTTCATAGCGGATTGCTTTTGTATTGGAACGTATTGCCTTTAATAGTTCTTCTCCTTTTTCAGAAGGGAAAATACTTAAATAAGCTTTTGCTACACTTAGGTCAGGGCTTACCCTTACAGTACTTACTGAAATTAGTGTGCCGTGCATACCCTGTGTTTGTTTCTGAAAGATATCTCCTAATTCTTTCTGAAGAAGTCTCCCTATTTTGTTTAATCGTTTGCCATCCATATCATAATCATTTTATTTTTTCCATATTACAGTAAGGCCGTCGCGTAAAGGTAATATAA
>DAMCDT010000392.1:0-1803 GCA_032058265.1 Tannerellaceae bacterium | reverse complement strand
AGCCATATTATTGTAAGCTTCATTATATTCGGGTAAAGCGATATGAAAGAAAGCTAATGCAGGTAACGGTTTACCTTTATTGTTTTTTGTATAAGCGTAACTCTGTTTTAAATACCAATCCACCTGGTCATGGCCCAACCATCCATAACCTTTCACGCCTTTTAATGTGCTATATGCATTAGAGTCTATACAATACAGAACTGCTGCGACTGATCCTCCATCAGAAGCCTTTAAAAGGATAGAATAATTTCCAAAACCTTTTACATTTTCTACAGTATCAATGAATAAACAACCCGGATAACTCGCTACTAATTTAGATAAAGTAGCTCTGTTTAAGTCCTGTTCATCATCATGGTTGCCAAATGTTACGGCAAAAGGAATATTACGTTTGATGATCGGTGCGGTTATCATATCCCACCCGGTCTTTGCGGGAGACTCAGTTACTACGTCACCCGTCAAAACAACTAAGTCAGGCTTTTCAATATCCAGCACTTCATTTATCAGTTGAAGGGATATTTGTGTTTCCGGATTTGATGGGCATGCATGAATATCCGTAAACTGTACGATCTTGAAAGTTTTATCAGATTTGAATTGTAACGTCTGAGCATCAGTTGATCCTGCAATCAGAAAGAAAATTCCAATAAAGAAAATAAAACCGGAAGCATGTAACTTGTAATTCATGATATTATAATTTAGCAACAAAGTTAATAAACAAAAACCCGTTCACTATATAAGTGACGGGTTTAAACTTGTTGTTCTACCAAGATTCGAACTTGGACAAACAGGACCAGAATCTGTTGTGCTACCATTACACCATAGAACAGTTTAAATCTAAATAAGCAAATGCTCTATTTATACTGCAAAGATATAGGCTTTTTTTATTCCGAACAAAATTTTATTTATTATTTGTGGCTTAAAAACTTTATTAAAATCATTCTTGTTTTCATTTTGATTTAGTTATATCAATATTATTGATGTACATATCACTTGGATACCAAATTTATGAAGTATATTTGTTCCCGAAAAAAGTATTCAATAATTTATACATGGATCAAACGAAAGAATTAGTAAATACAATTATTAAAGGTCTACAGGAAAAAAAAGGTAAAAATATTGTTACCGTTGACTTAACCAATCTATCCGGTGCAATTTGTGATTATATGGTAATTAGTGAAGGTAATACCCCAACGCAGGTATCAGCCTTATCAGATTCAGTCTGGGATTTTGCACGTAAAGAAGCGAATGAGAAGCCATTGTCTATTGATGAGAATCAGGAAGCTACATGGATAGGACTTGATTATGGCACGGTTCTTGTTCATATATTCCTGCCCGAATTGCGTCAGTTTTATAATCTGGAAAACCTTTGGTCTGACTCAAAGATTAACCGGATACCAGATATTGATTAGTAGCGGCACATAATATCATGCCCATTTTTAAGAAATAAGAAGAATATGTCTAATAATAAGATTCCAAAAAATGATAAACCGAACAAGATGTTTAAGTTCAATTTGTATTGGCTTTACGGACTTGTTTTGTTAATGATCGTTGCTTTATACGTTACAAGCGGCTCAAATACAGTTAAAGAATTAGGCTGGACTGAATTCCAGCAGCTAGCTCAGGATAATGTATTTGATAAAATGACTGTATTCAATAAAAAGAATGTCGTTGAAGCAACCGTACGCAGTGGAAAAGAAGGTGTAGTATTTAAGGGTGATAGTACTAAATATGGTAATTCGCCTAAAGTTGTTGTGAAAATACCCTCCGCTGATAAATTCTCCGATTTTTATGATAAAGCAGTTGAAG
>DAMCDT010000391.1:0-1816 GCA_032058265.1 Tannerellaceae bacterium | reverse complement strand
CACAAGTTGCCAAAGAAATGGGTAAGACCGAAGATTATGAATATTTTCTGAATCGCAGTAAGGCTTATACTTATTATTTCGATAAAGAAACTCAATTCATGCGTGGACTTTCTTCGGAAGGTAAATTCCGCGAACGTTTCAGTCCGTTTGAGTCTGTTCACCGTGATAATGATTACACCGAAGGGAACGGATGGCAATATACATGGTTAGTACCTCACGATATTCAAGGGTTGGTTAACCTCTTCGGAAGCAAGGAACGCTTTATTGAAAAACTGGATTCTTTGTTTATTGTGGAGGGAAGCCTGGGTGAACATGCTTCTCCGGATATCAGTGGATTGATCGGACAATATGCGCACGGTAATGAGCCCAGCCATCATGTGGTTTATATGTATCCGTATGTACAACAACCATGGAAAACGGCAGACAGGGTAAGGGAAGTCCTTGAGGTGATGTATAACGATCAGCCAGCCGGTTTGTCAGGAAATGAAGATGTCGGGCAGATGTCGGCATGGTATGTATTGTCTGCCTTAGGTTTTTATCAGGTTGAGCCAGCCGGTGGTAAATATGTCTTTGGAAGCCCTATCGTTAAAGAAGCAACTATCCGTGTCAAAGACGGTAAAACATTCAAAATAGTGGCTCATAATAACAGTGATGAGAATAAATATATCCAGAGCATTACCCTAAATGGTAAACCTTATAATAAGTATTATATCAATTTCAAAGACATTGAAGCAGGAGGTACATTGGAGTTTACGATGGGTAATCAACAGGAACTATTCTATAATTAATAATAAATCCATATCTTTGTTTCTTCGTTAATAAGATAAATTAGAATGAATTATCTGATAAAGGGCCCGGACAAGCTTGTCCGGGCTTCTGTTCAACTTCCGGCATCAAAAAGCATTAGTAACCGGGTATTGATATTGAATGCTTTAAGTTATAGCCCGTATGATATCCATAATCTGTCGGATAGTGATGATACGAGGGTGATGAATGATGCTCTTAACTCCAATGAAAGAAACTTTGATATTGGAGCGGCAGGAACTACCATGCGTTTTATGACGGCCTTTTTATCTAAAGTTGTCGGTGAATGGACGATCACTGGAACTGAGCGCATGAAGAACAGGCCGATAAAATTATTGGTGGATGCCTTAAATAGTCTTGGGGCACGGATCGAATATATGGAGAAAGAAGGTTATCCGCCTCTTCGTATCTTTGGAAGTGTTCTGCAAGGAGGGGAAATTACTTTATCGGGAAGTGTCAGTTCACAATACATTTCCGCCTTATTAATGATCGCCCCTTTGATGGAGAAAGGTCTTACTCTTCATTTAGAAGGAAAGGTCATATCTGTTCCTTATATTAATCTCACTATTCAATTAATGAAGCAATATGGAGTTTCGGTACAATGGAATGGACAGACCATAAAAATACAACCGCAGGAATATACGCCGGTACCTTTTACAGTTGAGTCCGATTGGAGCGCTGCTTCGTACTGGTATTCGATCATGGCGTTATCGAAACAATCCGAAATTGAATTATTAGGACTTTTTAAAGATAGTCTTCAGGGTGATGCCGCCGGAGCCAAATTGTTTTCCCAATTAGGAGTAGCTACCACCTATACAAAAGGGGGTATCAAACTGAAATACAATGGAAATTGTTGTAAAAAATTGGTATATGATTTTATAGATCAACCTGATTTGGCGCAAACATTTGTCGTAACCTGCGCCATGCTTAATATCCCATTCCGCTTTACGGGATTGCAAACATTGAAGATCAAAGAGACTGACCGGATCGATGCTTTGAAAAAAGAACTTCG
>DAMCDT010000390.1:0-1914 GCA_032058265.1 Tannerellaceae bacterium | reverse complement strand
AGCCAATGTCAAGTTATGTCCGGGGATAGCGCGGGATTTACCGTCTTTACTGTATTTGCCGATACGTGGACCGATAACCGCCGCACCAACTAAAGCTACCCAACCTCCTACGGAATGTACTACCGTTGAACCGGCGAAATCATGGAATGTAGTTCCGAACGTATTCATCATGAAGCTGCCTTCTTCACCGTTCATCAACCAGCCACCGCCCCAGGTCCAATGCCCGGATATCGGATAAATAAATACGCTGATACATATAGTATAGGCTAAGTACATGGAGAATTTAGTACGTTCGGCCATAGCTCCTGAAACAATAGTGGCTGCCGTAGCACAGAATACAGTCTGGAAAACCAGAAATCCTTCAATAGGCAAGTCTGAATCCATAAAGCTTAAGTCGAAGAAATGCGGCATACCGATAAATCCACCCGCTCCGAACATAATACCAAAACCAATAGCCCAGAATAGTAATGATCCCAAAGAAAAGTCTACTAAATTCTTCATTAATATATTAGCCGTATTTTTAGTTCTGGTAAATCCTGCTTCAACCAGGGCAAACCCCGGTTGCATAAAGAATACGAGCATGGCTGCCAGCAGCATCCAAACGGTATCTAATGATAATGCCAAGTCTGTAATTGTATATGTTGAGTCCATAATTGTCTGTTTAAATTGATAAATAACCTGTTAAATCCTTATTTCTCCTGCTCCGCATTGTAAAGAGCGATATCGCCACGTTCGCCCGTGCGGATGCGGATAGCATCCTGGATAGGAATAACGAATATGCGTCCGTCGCCAATCTCGCCCGTTTGCGCTGCTTTGATAATCGCACTTACGGTTTTCTCTACATTCTTATCGCGTACGACGATCGAGATAAGGATACGTTCTATACTACTTGTGTCATATACCACTCCGCGGTATATTCGTCCCTGGCGTGCTTTACCCACGCCTCTGACATCATAGTATGAGAACCATTCTATATCAGCTTCAAGAAGTGCCTCTTTGACATCTTCAAACTTAATCTTCCGTATAATTGCTTCAATCTTCTTCATAACTTAACAGTTTTTTTAAAGGAGTATAGGGCCGCTGCCCTTAGTCAGGGATGGTTGCGGTATAACATTCTATATAATCTATAAATGACGGGCAGTACCCTATACTATCCTTTTATGTTGATAACCTAAATATGTAATTTGCCTGTATGTTAGAAACTGACACCGAATACCAGATAGGCATTATCCTGATTGGGTGCGATAATGGCTTCCGCGAAAATGGGAAACGAAAATGAATCGGTGATCTTAATCTCTTTGCTTGCCTTTAAAGATATGGCACATAGCGCGAAGCCGTCTTTACCTTCCCGGTGATACATTCCGGTCCAGGGTGATACTCCGATGGAGGCTGTGACATCCACACTCTTTATGCTGAAATCGTAACCGGCTTCAATATACGTAGAGTACCGTTGATCTCCATCTGCATCTTTATCACCGTCCATACCGAATATGGTACTCCATGAAAGGCTTAATGGAAATGCTTCGCCAAAGTGATATCCTACCGAGCCTTCAAAGAAATGACTGGCTGAATAGTTACCATACCGGCTACCTTCTCCTTCCCACCAGTAATCGGTGACGGAAATGCCGAATCCTCCGATTTCATAACCTAATGTGATATCAAACTCTTTTGCCAATGTAGAGAAGTCTGATGATCCCCAAACACCAAGTGAAAGACATCCGTAAGAGAGTGTAAGAGCAGGTTGTATCGCTGCTCCCGTCTGGTACATTCCGCGCCATACATAACTGCTGACCAAGTCGGCTGACGGTGTAATTTCAAACTTCGTTTCCTCCTGCGCGATAACCGGAAAAGACACAAGTAGGGCTGATGCGAGCACGCTTGCCCGCAAAAAAGTAATTGTTTTCATCTTGTTTA
>DAMCDT010000389.1:0-1916 GCA_032058265.1 Tannerellaceae bacterium | reverse complement strand
TTTCCCAATTGGCTTTCCAAACTGACAGAACCATGATGCTTAGTCATAATATCTTTAATATAGAATAATCCTAATCCATACCCTTTTATATTATGAAGATTACCATGTGGCACGCGGAAGAACTTGTCAAATACCCTTTTTTGATTGCTCTCGCTGATGCCCATACCATTGTCTTTTACGGAAAGGATTGCTTCATTACCTTTTTCGGAGGCGCTGATCGTGATTTCGACAGGTTCTTTTTCCGAATATTTAACCGCATTTTCGATCAGGTTGCTTATCATATTATATAAATGAGTACGGTCGGCTATTATGGTGAAGTCATCCGGGATATTTATCTGAAAGGATAATTCTTTATCTGTTTTTAGTTTATGTTGCTCAATTAACGACGGAATAAGATCAGCGATGCGTACCGGCTCCGGATTTAATTTAAAAGTAGTTCGGTTTTCAACGGATAGAGTCAGTATTTGCTCTACCATGCCTGTCAGGCGTGATAACTGTTCTTTTATTATACGAAGGTATTTTTTCTGCTTTTCTGTTGCAGGATCACTATGGTTCAGCAGCACGTCATTGGCGGCGTATGCCACAGCGATAGGCGTTTTAAGCTCATGGGTAACATTGTTGGTGAAATCCGTTTTTAATTCCTCTACCGTTTTTTGTTTAAGGATAGTACGCAGAAGATAAATAAAGGCTATGATAATCAATAATAACAACAGCCCCGAAGAGATCAGTATACCCGCCATTTGCCGGAGTACTGCACGTTCCGGCGAATGTATATATAAACGATATACCTGTTCAGGCTGCGTTTGTATAGGATAATCAAAATAATGCCCCGCATTGATCGGTAAATTAGGTAAAGTATCTATTCTCGTGAATTCCATGTATGCGGAAGGAACGGAATCTCTCATTTGAAGAACCCTGAATGTATGGCTGGCATAAATATTCCTTTCCCGTAATTCTTCTGTCAAAAGGCTATCGTACAAACTATATTTTATCGGACTGATTGTGTCAATCGTATTATGTAAAAGGGAGATAATATTGTTTTCCAAATTATTAAGGACTGAAAGCAATTCGAAAAGTGTATCTAAGGGATCTTGATTTTCTTTTTCGATAATAACTGAGGATGGATCATTATCATCCTCATTTGATACCGATAAATTATATCCGAGCGAACGTTCTACATGGTCTTCTCCTTCTCCTTTTTTTATTGTTTCCATACGAAGGAACAATTCTTTGTAATCAGCCATCTTCATTGCCTCCATGATATTGGTTTGGGTAGTCTCCCAAATAGAATTATATAGGCTTCGCAACCAATAAGCCTGCGAAATAACCAAAGCAATTATCGATAGTATGATTAAAGAAGCTATTACTTTAAATCGTAACCGTGTATGCATAAATTTCTTTCTTGTTATGACAAAAATAAAAGATTTGTACCTATAAACGGCATTTGATAAGACTAAATAACACTTCGTAAGCAAGCGATAACACAGTTTGAGCATTGAAGTTTTTAATTTTGCATATATCGAATGTAAAACAAACCAAACAGATAAAATGATGAAACCTAAATGCTATTTATTGATTAGCCTTTTGATTGTTTGCAGTATGCTACGCGCACAAGAAAATATCAAAGGAAGAGTCATTGATTCTTCTAAAACAGGAATTGACGGAGTCGCGGTAGTTTTGCAAACGACGGATTCAATCTATGTAGATGCCATCGTAACTGATAGCCTGGGTATATTTGCTTTTCAGGTGAAAGATGGTAAATACCGCCTTTTATTTCAACATTTGTTATATGAAGCATTACAAGTAGATGTATTAAATGACAACATGGGAGATATTCAGTTAAAAGAAAAAGACTATCAACTGGATGAAGTTGTCGTAAAGGGCGAAAGGCCTCAGGTAAAAGTAAGTGGTGGAAC
>DAMCDT010000388.1:0-1920 GCA_032058265.1 Tannerellaceae bacterium | reverse complement strand
CGGAGTATTCATCTCCACGTTTATTTCTCAGGGACAAATAAAAATCAGTGATTTAAAGATGACCAATCTTGGCGATGGCCGTTTATATGCAGAGTACAAAGACAAAGACAAGGATAAGGATGAGGATAAGCCGGTTGACGGCAAGATCCGTATCATCACCGGATATA
The DNA here is from genome assembly GCA_032058265.1 of Tannerellaceae bacterium. Classification (GTDB taxonomy): domain Bacteria; phylum Bacteroidota; class Bacteroidia; order Bacteroidales; family Tannerellaceae; genus DFXE01. Next base: position 1,753 of record DAMCDT010000388.1, on the reverse strand, counting down.
CTACTGAATATATTGATGCGGAATTTGCGAAAGGTATAGCCAGCGGGAAATGGGAATATTATAATGATAATAAGCTCTCTGAGGTTACGCATTATACCGATGGACTTCTGAATGGGGAACTAATCAGATACTACGATGATGGTAAAACCGTCAAAGAAAAAGCAACCATGAAAAATGGTAAAGTAAACGGCATAACAAAAAGCTATTCGCAAGAAGGCAAACTCACTTATGAAAAAGGGATGAAAGACGGTGTTGAAGAAGGGATGGAACGCAGGTATGACGAAAATGGAGATCTCATCTATGAAACTAATTATAAAAATGGCAAACAGGAAGGAAAATCATATCGTAAAATTAACCGTGGAAATTCAGATGCGTATGATGTTACCGAATCTTATAAAGACGGCAAACATGTGGGTGAATATAAAGAAGTATATGCGGATGGAACTGTAAAAACTAAAGGTAATTACATCGATGGTAAAAAAGATGGCCTATGGGAGTCTTTCAAACCGGATGGTACACGCAAAGGTAATTCTGAAACATTCAAAAATGGTGTAGTTATTAAGCGTATTACTTATTACACAGATGGTAGCATTGAGATGGAACGCAACTTTAATGATCAGGGTAAACAACACGGTCTTGAAAGGAAATATGCTTATGATGGAGGCGAACTTACCAGTGAAAAGAATTTTATAAACGGAAAACAAGTAGGGAAGCAAATGCGCAGGATAAGCAGTAATAATGGAAGTTTTTTTGAATATTCAATCTACAATGCTGCTGGAAAGAAAGAAGGGGAATTTTCCGAAATATATGAAGATTCGAAAAAGATCAGATCTAAGGGGCAATATGTTAATGACAAAAAACACGGTAAATGGGTCTATGGCCATCCATCAGGGGAGATCTATAAAGAAGAAACATACGATAATGGGAAATTAGTTCAATAAGTCTTTAATACTAGAAAAGAAACCCCGGCAATACCTGTCGGGGTTTCTTTTTACTTAATTTCTTTTTCCTCTTTCATGTCTAACTCATTCTTGTCAGTATCATAGAATTTATATTCAAGAAAGGCTAAACTTTGATCAGGGATAATTTTCATTCCATGGGTATATTTATACTTCCATTTTAGTTTTAATGAAAATATACCCTTGTTCACATACGCCGCTACATAAGGATGTAGATGCAAGGTGAAATTCTTCACATTATGCTTGTTTACCAAGCAATCGATTTTTCCTTCCAGGCTATCTGTAAATAAAATAGAAGGTTTCGCATTACCTGTTCCGAAACAGGTAGGACATGTTTCCGATGTATTTACGTCCATTGCCGGACGAACTCTTTGTCGGGTAATCTGCATCAGGCCAAACTTGCTTAAAGGGAGGATGTTGTGTTTAGCCCTATCGGTTGCCATTGCTTTCGACATGTGTTCAAAAAGCTTTTGCCGGTTAGATGCTTCTGCCATATCAATAAAATCGACAACAATAATACCACCCAAATCTCGTAAACGAAGTTGACGGGCAATTTCATCTGCTGCTGAAGTATTTACGTCGATAGCTGTTTTTTCCTGGGCATCGCTCCCTTTGGAACGATTCCCACTGTTAACATCTATAACATGCATGGCTTCTGTGTGTTCAATAATCAGATAGGCTCCACTCTTGTAAGTAACTGTACGTCCAAACAGTGATTTGATTTGTTTTGTGATGCCGAAATTGTCAAATATCGGTAGTTCGCCCGTATATAGTTTTACTATATCCTCACGTCC
>DAMCDT010000387.1:0-1932 GCA_032058265.1 Tannerellaceae bacterium | reverse complement strand
GAAGAATCGGGTATAACAATTACCGAGGGGAGAGTCGACATAAGCAACTTCATTGTATCGCACGGAAAACAACATATAATAATGGACGGCGCCGTATCAAAGAATCCCAATGATATTCTATTATTGGACTTAAACCAAATTGAACTTAGCTATATATTTGATGTATTGAATATACCCGTGCTTCAATTTGGTGGTAAAGCGACGGGAACGTTCAATATCAGTGATTTGTATGGAAGCCGTATCCTTAACACAGAGTTGCTCGATGTTCAGAATTTCTCTTTCAACCAGGTTGATTTAGGAAGGCTCAATCTATACAGTGAATGGGATGATACGCAGCAAGGTATATTATTACTGGGTAGTATTAATAAAAACGACAGTTCGTTTACCGAGGTAAATGGATATATCTTCCCTGTCGGGGAAAAGGCCGGACTATCATTAAACTTTGAAGCCAATGACATTGATGTGGCATTTTTGCAACCATTCATGGATAATGTTGCAACCGGTTTGAAAGGACGAGGCTTCGGAAACGTTAGTTTATACGGTACTTTCAAAAACTTAAACGTTGAAGGCAGGACATTTGTACAAGATGGTGGCATGGGAATTGATTTCCTCAACACATATTATACATTCTCCGATTCAATTTTCATGGACGATCATTCCGTTAATGTCAGGAATGCGACCGTTTACGATAAATACGGGAATACAGGAAAGGTCAATATGACCTTAAATCATAAGCATTTTAAAGATTTAGATTATACGGTGGATATACTGGCCAACAATATGCTGGTATACGATGCCACAGAAAAACAGAATCCGCTTATCTACGGAACTGTATATGGTAGCGGAAGTTCAAGGATTAAAGGCAACGACCAGGTATTAAACTTCGATATTAATATGCGGAGTGAGCCTAAAACTTCCGTTTCACTTGATTTTATGAGTACATCGACGGCTGAGGAATACGACTTTATTACATTTGTTGATAAAAACAAAGAGCCGGAAAACGAAACGGATAGCATAGACAATCGGTTTAAAGTTCCTTTTTTGGCAAACGATGATGGTGTTGAAATCCGTATGAATTTCCTTTTGGACGTTACACCGGATGCGAATATCGAACTCGTGATGGACCCGTCGGCAGGTGATAAGATTAAAGGCCATGGTACAGGCAGTCTTCAAATAGAGTATGGTACGAAATCCGATCTTCGTATGTACGGAATATTTAATATCTTGAGTGGTAATTATAATTTCAGTTTACAGCAATTAATCCACAAAGACTTTAAAATACGGGAAGGAAGTACAGTCTCCTTCCAGGGCGACCCTTATTTTGCTAATCTTAATATCGATGCGGCCTATAATCTGACGGCTAATATCGGAGATTTAGATCCAAGCCTTATACAGGAAAGCGCCCGAACCAACATACCCGTTAGCTGTATTCTTAAAATAGACGGCATGCTTCAGAACCCTTCTTTATCTTTTGATTTGGAATTACCCGGTTCGAATGATGAGTTGGAGCGCAAAGTTCTCAGTTATGTTAATACAGAAGATATGATGACACGGCAAATAGTCTATCTTCTGGTACTAAACAAATTCTATACGCCTGATATTTACCGTAACGGGCGGAATACGAATGAATTCAGCGCGGTGACCTCCGCAGCAATATCTTCTCAAATATCCAGTATCCTGGGAAGTATAACAGACAAAGTTCAAATAGGCACCAATATACGTGCCAGTCAGGATGGTTTTAACGAAACAGAATTTGAAATGCTCCTATCAAGCCAGTTATTGGATAACCGGTTAATACTAAACGGAAACTTCGGCTATAAAAACAACCCAAATGTAAAGAATGTATTTGTTGGTGAGTTTGACATCGAATATTTATTGACACGAAGCGGTGAGATACGGTTAAAAGCATACAATCACGCAAATGATATGTAC
>DAMCDT010000386.1:0-1976 GCA_032058265.1 Tannerellaceae bacterium | reverse complement strand
AAATATTCCAATTTTTACCGTATTTGTGCCAATTTTACAACCTTTAAATCTATTGATGTTGCCTATTTTTGTCCCGATACCATGCTTCCTGTGATCTTTTATGAGAGTATGAGTTTTCATTTGACTAACCTCAAGTAAAAATATAACTTTAAAAATAAACTAACTCATGAAATTCAAATCGATAAGTATCTTTTTTCTACTTTTCAGCCTGTCTTGTATAATAGGAGGATATGCACAGCAGAATCCCATGCTATGGTACGAAAAGCCGGCTGAATATTGGGAAGAAGCTTTACCCTTAGGTAACGGTCGATTAGGTGCTATGGTTTACGGGGATCCGGCTCGGGAGGAAATTCAACTAAATGAAGAAACTGTATCTGCCGGTGCTCCTTATAAAAACTATAATCCTGAAGCAAGGGCGGCTTTACCCGCCATCAGACAATTGATATTTGATGGTAAATATCCTGAAGCTCAGAATATGGCTGAAGAAAAAATCTTATCAAAAAATGGTTTTGGGATGCCATACCAAACAGTAGGAAGCCTTCGGTTATACTTCGACGGGCACAATTCCTACTCCCATTTCCGGAGAGAACTCGATCTTGACAGAGCAGTTGCAACTACCACCTACACTGTAGAAGGAATAGACTATAAACGGGAAGTTTTCACTTCGTTAACCGATCAGTTAGTTGTTGTAAGATTGACAGCATCGAAACCGGGAAAACTCAATTTTGCTACTACATTAACCTGTCCGCAACAAGTGGAGGTTAATGCCAAAGGTAAAGACATTTTAAGTATGGAAGGAACCACGAAAGGAGATCGCTATACGAAGGGGAAAGTGCGGTTCAGAGCCGATCTTAAACTTCATTTAGACGGTGGACAAAGTTTCGCTAACGATACCCTCTTGACAGTAAAAGGAGCTACGAGCGCTACAATCTATGTAGCAATGGCATCAAATTTCGTAAATTACAAAGATATATCGGGCGATCCGGTTAAGAGAAATCAGGAATATTTGAAAAAAGCCGGAAGGAACTATTCACAAGCATTGCAAGATCATATAAATGAATATCAAAAATATTATCGTCGAGTTTCATTGGATTTAGGAAGTAACGAGCAGGTAAATAAACCCACAAACATTCGTTTATCTGAATTTTCAAAAACAAAAGACCCTCATTTGACCGCGCTCTTTTTCCAGTTCGGAAGGTATTTGCTCATTTGTTGCTCACAGCCGGGTGGACAACCGGCTAATTTACAGGGTATCTGGAATCATAAGCTAAATCCGCCATGGAAAAGCAGATATACGACAAACATCAATACGGAGATGAACTATTGGCCTGCAGAAGTAACTTCACTGTCGGAAATGCATGAACCCTTAATTCAGATGATCCGTGAGTTACATGAAAACGGACAGGAAGCTGCAAGAGAAATGTATGGATGCCGCGGATGGGTATTGCATCATAATACTGATCTTTGGCGAATGAACGGTGCCGTAGACCGGCCTTATTGCGGCCCTTGGCCGACATGCAACGCATGGTTATGTCATCATTTATGGGATCGTTACCTTTATTCGGGAGATAAGGAATATCTTGCAAGTGTTTACCCGATAATGAGAAGCGCTTCGGAGTTTTTTGTCGATTTTCTGGTACGTGATCCGAATACAGGATATATGGTAGTTACACCAAGCAATTCTCCTGAAAATTCTCCTCCGCAATGGCGAACAAAATCAAATCTGTTTGCCGGCATTACCATGGATAACCAAATGGTATTCGACCTTTTTTCAAATACAGAGACAGCGGCTAGAATCCTTGACAGGTATGAGCCTTTCTGCGATACAATAGTTTCTTTAAAGAAACAACTTCCCCCCATGCAAGTCGGGCAATACGGACAATTACAGGAATGGTTTGAAGACTGGGATAATCCAAAAGACCAGCATCGTCATATTTCACATCTTTGGGGATTTTTCCCCGGTCACCAGATATCAC
>DAMCDT010000385.1:0-2103 GCA_032058265.1 Tannerellaceae bacterium | reverse complement strand
AAACTTTTATGCCATATCGACCATAGTCCTTGTATCGATACCAAATGGATTGAAAACAGATGGAAAGACGATTCGGCTGAAAACTTATTACAAAGGGATAATGAGCAATTGCAAAAGAAAATGCACCAAACCAAATTGAATCATATTCAGGTATTCTCTATCACAGCCAATAATATTATTGAAATATAACAAACAACATGCGTGTAATTGATCATATAAAAAATAGCAAACAAACAGCTTTTTCTTTTGAAATTCTTCCTCCATTAAAAGGAAATAGTATCCAAAAAGTATATAACGTCATCGATAAATTACGGGAATTTGACCCGAAATATATCAACATAACGTCTCATCATAGTGAGCACCTTTTTAAAACTTTACCTGATGGGAGTTATCAGAAAGTAAATGTACGCAAGCGTCCGGGATCAGTAGCCATTGCTTCTGCCATTCAGAATAAATATGGTATTACTGCCGTTCCTCATATCATTTGTAAAGGATTTACTAAAGATGAAACGGAGTATGCTTTAATTGACTTAAATTTCCTGGGCGTGTATGATCTATTATTGTTACGTGGTGATATTAAGACTCTTGATCCGAACTTAGACAAAAGTCTTTATCACAACTATGCTACTGAATTACAGGATCAGGTTAACAATTTCAATATAGGTATTGCTATAGATGGCTCTAGCTTTGAGGCAAATGAAACACCGTTTTCATACGGAATGGCCTGTTATCCTGAAAAGCACGAAGAAGCCCCTAATATGGAATCGGATATTTTCTATGCCAAAAAGAAAGTGGAGAATGGCGCTACATACTTAGTTACACAAATGTTTTTTGATAATAGTAAATATTATGCATTTGTTGATCGTTGTCTGGAAGAAGGTATAACTGTCCCTATTATTCCCGGAATTAAACCTATTGTGTTTATGAATCAATTGACCGTTCTTCCTAAAATATTCCGTTCTGATATACCGGAGCCCCTTGCTTCTGAACTTCGAAAATGCAAAACTGATGATGAAGCCAAAGTGGTTGGTGTGGAATGGTGTATTCAGCAGTGTAAGGATTTAATAGCCCATAATGTACCGAGCCTTCACTTTTACTCTTTTATGGCAACGGATAGTGTTTATAAGGTAGCTAAAGAAGTCTATTGACCAGACTTTCGGTTTACAATATCTTTAATATGATTTTTCAAGATGTGGAATGCCGGTTCGGCCATTGCTCCATGATCGTATCCATCCAGCTCATAAAGATATGTTTCTTCATGTCCGTTTACTTTCATCATCCTCCAGAAGTATGCATTCTCTTCATATCGCCCAAGCATTTCAAGTTCACGATCCCCTGATACAATAATCAGCGGAGGAGCATCCGGACGTACATAATATAAAGGAGCATATTCATCGATACTGGGTTGGTTATCCCTTATTCCTTTCGTTTGACGATAAGCAAAGTGGCTGATTGCATGTCCGCTGAAAGGAATAAGGGCTGCAATTGAGTCTGAATCTATATTATATTTGTTTAACCACTTTTTATCAAGTCCTATCATTGCAGTGAGATAACCTCCTGCCGAATGTCCGGATACAAATATCTTCTTAGTATTTCCTCCATATTTTTCGATCTCACTATAAGTCCATGCTACTGCAGCGGCGGCATCATCGATACAATCTTGTAATGATGCTTTAGGAAGAAGTCGATAATTAACAGCTACAACAGCTAAGCCTGAATTCTTTAATTGTTCAGGTATAAACTTTTCTCCTGAAGATAAACCACCTCCATGAAACCAAACGACCGTTGGAAACTCTTTTGCATCTTCCGGATAATAGAAATCTATCTTACAACGTTCCTGGCTATATGAATCCGTTGTTTCACGATAAGGTAAATCATTTAATAAACGATAATTCGTTTGTGAAAATGCAAACTGTATAGTTAATAAATAGAATGATAGTAATAAGATGCTTTTCATTACATTTCTTTCAAGGGTTCAATTGGCTACAAATTTAAAAAGATAATCCATCTCCCAATTCTTTCAATAAATAAAACTAAATCCTCCAAACAAAAAAGAGCCAACCCAATGTATTATGGATTGACTCTTTGATTGTTTGTTGTTGT
>DAMCDT010000384.1:0-2126 GCA_032058265.1 Tannerellaceae bacterium | reverse complement strand
CGACAAGCGTTGGTTACGGGGCCAGCTTCGGCGGAGTAGCTGCTTTACTTGCCATGCTGAATTCATGCGCCAATGGTGTTTCAGTGGTAAATATCGACAATGGTTTCGGCGCGGCTTATATCGCAAGCAGTATGAATAAATTAAATCTTTAAATGTATTTGCAATGAAAATTCTATATTTTGATTGTTTTGCGGGCATTAGCGGCGATATGACGTTATCGGCCCTACTAGACCTTGGCGTGGATAAAGATATCCTCATCAGCGAACTGAAAAAACTGCATGTCCATGGATGGGATATTGTTCTTTCCGAGACATCCAAGCATGGCATCGGAGCCAAGCATGTAGACGTCGTACTTGAAGAGGAGGAACATCACCAACATCATCACGGACAGGGACACCATCACGAGCATGGTCACCATGAACACCGCACTATGGCGGATATCGCACATATTATTGACCATAGTCATATTTCCGACCGGGCAAAGGATATTGCAAAGCGTATCTTTATGCGTCTGGCTCTTGCCGAAGCAAAAGTACATGGTACTACGCCAGATAAAGTTCACTTTCACGAAGTAGGCGCTGTTGATTCGATAGTCGATATAGTCGGGGTAGCTATCTGTATTGATCTTTTATCACCGGATAAAATCTACTCTTCGATACTCCATGACGGATATGGTTTTGTTAAATGCCAGCATGGGACAATCCCGGTACCGGTCCCTGCGGTAACAGAGGTTTTGGCTGGTAGGGGTGTTTCCTTTAAACAACATGATATAGAGGGAGAAATGATGACGCCGACCGGCGCAGCTATTATGGCCGAACTGGCAGAAGGTTTTGGTCCCATGCCCGAAATGAAAATACTCAAAACAGGATACGGTGCAGGCAAAAAAGACTTTCCGATACCTAATATTCTGCGTGTGGTACTTGGTGAATCAACTTCAACTGCGGAAACGGATGAAATAACCATTATCGAAACCAATATAGACGACACTACTCCCGAGGTCATGGGATATGTGATGGATAAACTATTGGCTGCCGGAGCAAGGGATGCATTCTTCACTCCTATCTATATGAAAAAAAATCGTCCGGCTATTATGCTGACCGTTTTGTGCGACCATTCAAAAGTTGAAGAAATGGAGACGATCCTTTTCAGTGAAACTTCCACAATAGGTACACGGAAACATAAAGCCATCAGAAGCTGCCTTCCCCGCAAAGCAGTTATCGTTCAAACTCCTTACGGAGAGATCAAGGCAAAGGAAACTACTTATCAGGGAATCACCCGGACAACGTTAGAGTATGACGATGCAAGCCGTATAGCCAAAGAAAAGAATATACCTTTGAGAGATATTTATAATAGTTTTAGAAGCTGATTGGGTTATTGGTTTATAAAGAAAGATAGAGCAAAAGGGATACAGGGAAATAGTATTTTTTTGTATGTTTGACAAAACAAACAAATCTATTACCACATGTATCGAAAATGTAATTTACTACTAATAGCCTCCTTTCTGCTATTAGCCTTACCACTTATTGCTCAGGATCATTATGCAAACAATCGTTACCCCTTGGTTCGCAAACCTTATGTGGAACTTCCATTGGGTAGTATCAAAGCCAAAGGATGGTTACTTGAAATGCTTGAACGGCAACGGGCAGGAGCCAGCGGACAAATGGATAAACTATATCCCACCGTGATGGGAGAACGTAACGGTTGGTTAGGCGGAGATGGCGACCAATGGGAACGGGGTCCTTATTGGATTGACGGCTTATTGCCGCTTGCGTATATACTTGATGACAAAGCTTTAAAAGAGAAAGTACAGCCTTGGGTAGAATGGGCGCTTAACAGTCAACGGGAAGATGGTTATTTCGGCCCAGCAAAGGATTATCCGCACGAACCCGGCCTTCAACGTGATAATTCGGCTGATTGGTGGCCGCGTATGGTGGTTTTAAAAATATTGCAACAATATTATTCCGCTACGGGTGACCAACGTGTAATCGACCTGATGACCCGCTATTTTAAATACCAGCTTAATACACTTCCTAAAACTCCTTTAGGTAACTGGACCTTTTGGGCGGAATATCGCGCCTGCGATAATATGCAAGCAGTTTACTGGTTATATAATATTACGGGAGATC
>DAMCDT010000383.1:0-2166 GCA_032058265.1 Tannerellaceae bacterium | reverse complement strand
ATTATAAACTGGGTATTAAAGAAATCTGGAAGATGATCGGGGATTACATCCATTTTACAAAAGACAATGGATTTTTTGATATAAAACGTAACGAACAATCTAAATACTGGATGTACGAAAGCATCAATGAAACATTAATGAATACATTTTATCACAATCCGGCAGTTATGGGTATGCTCAAAGAAACAGAAAAACAGGTACTCAACAATGAAATAAGTTCATTTATTGCAGCTAAGCGCATGATTGATCTATTTTTGAATAATATATAACAAAAGGGAAACCTTCACAGGCTTCCCTTTCCAAACTAACCCTAAATTAACAATCAGTTAATTTTAAAAATAAGATAAGACAACTTTCTCTTTGAAAGTGTTTACAGTTGCAAATGTAAAGCTATAATTATGTTTATAACACAAATGTCATATAAATAATTTTTCTCTTTTCGTGCTTGTAACAATGTTGATTTCTGAAAATCAAAAAAAACAGCCTAAAATAAAAAGAAATGTTTCAAATTAGTAGTTTTATATAAATAATTCGACGAATTATAAAACGATTCTAATTTATGTGTATACAATATGATACAATCATAAATAAATCGTTCTCTATGAAGAACAGCTTTCATTGAGTTAATTATTTAATTATAGTACGAATTATTACCTTTGTGCAAATTAAATCAAGGCATGAATAGTCAACCAAACATAAACATATTACAAACAATTGATACACCCGATAATCTAAGGAAATTACCGATTGATCAATTGAAAGATATTTGTTTTGAATTACGCCAATATATTATTGACATCTTGTCTAAAAACCCCGGTCATTTAGGAGCTAGTTTAGGAACAGTGGAATTAACTGTAGCCTTACATTATGTATTCAACACCCCTTATGACCGCATCGTATGGGATGTCGGACATCAGGCTTATGGGCATAAAATAATAACCGGACGTCGGGATAAGTTCCATACATTACGTAAATTCAAAGGAATCAGTGGCTTCCCGAATCCTAACGAAAGTGAGTATGATTCTTTTATTGCAGGTCATGCATCCAACTCTATATCTGCAGCGTTAGGAATGTCTGTAGCTTCTTATCTAAAGAAAGAGGACCGCCATGTCATAGCTGTTGTTGGAGATGGCGCCATGACTGGAGGATTAGCTTTTGAAGGATTAAACAATGCTTCCGTCGACCCCAATAATATTTTAATTATCCTCAACGATAATAATATGGCGATTGATGATAGCGTTGGTGCTATGAGCCAGTATCTGGTGGATATCACCACCAGTCAGACATACAACAGAATGCGATACGACCTCTACCGTTTTTTGAAAAAGATGAAGTTGATCACTGATAACCGGAGAGGTAATATATTACGCTTTAACAATAGCCTGAAAGCATTACTCACACAACAACATAATTTATTCGAAGGATTCAGTATCCGTTACTTCGGACCAATAGATGGCCACGATATCAATTATATGATTAAAATATTGAACGATATCAAAGATATGAAAGGCCCGAAGCTTTTACATATTAAAACAAGAAAAGGCAAAGGATACAAACCCGCCGAGGAATCTGCAACGATCTGGCACGCTCCGGGAAAATTCGATAAGGAAACCGGAGAACGGATATGTTCGAATGAATTGGACCAGCCGCAATTATACCAGGATGTTTTTGGCCATACACTTGTAGATCTTGCAAAACAAGATGAACGGATTGTCGGAATAACACCTGCTATGCCTACCGGTAGTTCTATGATCTATATGATGAAAGAATTCCCGGAACGTGCTTTTGATGTGGGTATAGCTGAAGGACATTCGGTAACTTTTTCTGCAGGATTAGCTAAAGAAGGCTTTATTCCTTTCTGTAATGTCTATTCCTCATTTATGCAACGTGCATACGACAACATTATCCATGATGTTGCTTTACAAAAGCTTCATATGGTTTTATGCCTTGACAGAGGTGGTTTGGTTGGTGAAGACGGCGCTACACATCACGGTGTATTTGATTTGGCTTATCTTCGTCCTATACCCAATCTTACGATTGCTTCCCCTTTGGACGAATGGGACTTACGTAATCTTATGTATACAGGATATAAAGGGATTGACAGTACTTTTGTTATCCGTTACCCTAGAGGTAAAGGAGAGAAAAATGACTGGCGAAATGAAATGC
>DAMCDT010000382.1:276-2317 GCA_032058265.1 Tannerellaceae bacterium | reverse complement strand
ATCAAACCAACCGAGTATACAACTTCCTAAACCTTCATCTTCGGCAGCCAGACAAATATGCGCAGCCGCTATTCCAATGTCCATAGGAGCGTAATTCTTGTCTTTTACCCATCCTCCGAAACCTGAAGTCAGATTGACTTTTTCTTCAACTATAATAATATGTACAGGAGCTTGTTTTGTAAAATGATTAAGCCCCAATATCCTGGTAGAAGTTGCATCCGCCACTTTATTCTTGAGTTCAGGATCATCCACCACAATAAAACGCCAAGGCTGAGCATTACAAGCAGATGGAGATATTCTACCCGCTTCAAGTATACGTTCCAGTTTAACTTTTTCAACTGCACGGTTTGCATCGAAGCTGCGATCGCTCTGTCGTTGCAAGGCTAATGATAAGAAGTCTTTCATTATCTGAATTGCATCATTTTGCTGATATATTTACCTACTATATCGAATTCAAGGTTCACCACTGTCCCTTTCTCTATTTGGCCGAAGTTAGTAAAGTCGTGTGTATAGGGTATAATTGCAACATTAAAGCTGTTATTTTGAGAATCAACTACCGTCAGGCTGACACCGTTAACACAAACAGAACCCTTTTCAACAGTAATATATCCCTGCTTTGCCATTTCACGATCAAATTTGTATTCAAAAGTATAATACCAACTGCCGTCCGCTTCTTTTACATCGGTACATATAGCAGTCTGATCAACGTGCCCCTGTACGATATGACCATCTAAACGTCCGTTCATAATCATACATCGCTCCAAATTAACCTTATCTCCTTCTTTTAATAGTCCGAGGTTCGAACGGTCAAGTGTTTCTTTTATCGCAGTTACCGTGTAGGTACCGTTATTAATATTCACCACTGTAAGACAAACACCATTATGAGATACGCTTTGGTCGATCTTTAGTTCATTTACAAACGAACATTTCATGGTAATATGAATATTCCCTTTATCATGCCTGATAGCTACAACCTTTGCTGCTTCTTCTACTATACCTGAAAACATAGTCTATTTCTTTATTCGTTAGTAATCGGATGCCAAAGATACAGAAATTTAATGAAAAAGGGTAGCTTTATTGGCTACCCTCCTTGTTTTATATAATCAGACTTTTATTTCTTAGCTTGTTCTAATTTCAATGTATGAGTAGGTTGGTCGCATACTTCAGTAGGGCCAAAGTATTGAATTGGGCCAGGATATACATAATCAATTGTTAAAGCCCATGAATCGCGGTTAGCTGCAAATTCTTTGAATGGAGCGCCATCAAGCTTAACTAGAGCTTTCTGGATAACAGGTTTCATTTCACCATGGCGTTTTTCCATATTCATCATCATAGTGATAGGAATACCTCCGGCAATCCACTTATCAGCAGATGCCGTAGTGTTGCGAACGGATGACATATAACCAGTTTTACCCGCTGCTATCAGGCATGCTGCAGTATAACCAAGTGAATAACAGTAATCGGCATCATAATTAGATGGGGCAGCACAACGGCCTTCATATCCAAAGAAATGTACTTGTGTTGAGAATTTACCAACATATTTTCCTTCCGGAGCCCATTCAGCCAAACGGGTAGCTACCATTTCCGCTAATAACTTATCAGTTTCAATTAATGAAACCTGTACATTTCCGTGCGGATCACGATCTAATGTCAACTGGCGGGCAACACTTTCCGGTAGACTTGCATATAAAGCTGAGTTTTCTTTAGTCAGTTTACTGATGATATAATTGCGTTGTTCCGAACGTTTAATAAGCTTAAATTCTGCATCGTTCTTAGCAAGGAAGTCATTTAGCTCAGCGATCAGACGTTTCATCGCCGGAATAAATTCAATTAATCCTTCGGGGATTAAAACAGTTCCGAAATTATGACCTTGTTCAGCACGTTTTGCTACTATATTGGCAATGTAATTCACCACATCGTCTAATGTCATATTCATTGCCTCAATTTCTTCTGAAACCAAACAAATATTAGGATGGGTCTGCAAAGCACATTCTAGAGCAATATGAGAAGCCGAACGTCCCATTAACTTAACAAAGTGCCA
>DAMCDT010000382.1:0-266 GCA_032058265.1 Tannerellaceae bacterium | reverse complement strand
TTACGGGCAGAATTGCAATCGCGTTGGATATTACCGATTACTTCCGAATATACTTTACATGCTGTATCAAAACCAAAGGATGTTTCAATTTGCTCGTTTTTCAAATCGCCATCAATCGTCTTTGGGCAACCGATTACCTGAACCCCTGCATCTATTGATTTATAATATTCAGCTAATACACATGCATTCGTATTTGAATCATCACCTCCAATTATCACCAAGGCTTTGATATCAAGTTCTTTCAATATCTCTAAACCTTTATCAAA
>DAMCDT010000381.1:0-2325 GCA_032058265.1 Tannerellaceae bacterium | reverse complement strand
CCACTTTAATAGCTCCATTACTCCATTTTTCTTTACCAACCTCACCCAAAGGATAATTACTTCGTTGCGAATTCGCTGTTATATCGGTAGGATATATATGCATTATATCTGAATATGCTTCATTCTTAGATCCTCCCCACCAACTTTTAGGAAAAGAATGTTCTCTGTTCATTCCACTATAAGAGGTTCTCTTATTATTAGAATACATATCCCAATAATAACCATCAGGATGCCAATCGGTTTGTTTATAATAGTCGGGTAAAGAACCGTAACTCAACTTTACATGATCTCTGATAATTTTGTGCAATGCTGTCTTTAATTCGGCTTCGGCCAAGCCATCTGCTGTTGCATAATAATCAGATGGAATTTCACATTTCCCTGAAATGGAGAATAAAAAAAGACTTATTAAAATGAAAAATCTATTCTTGTTATTCATGGCTTATTTTAATTTATATAAAGAATAAGAAAGAGAGCAAGGGGAGCTCTCTTCCTTATATTATTATGAATTTGATTTTTAACGTGTTATTATTTTTTGTGCCCTATTGCCGATTTTTACAATCAACAATTGACCGGATGACACCGGAATACTGTTTTGTCCGGTTGTGGCCTTCTGACGAATGATTTGTCGCCCCATCGTGTCATATATATCAATGTATTGGGAGTCATTCTCTACATTATCGATATGTAAATAACCGGAAGTAGAATAAAGATTAAATTCTGAAACTATTTTATCATCTTCCAAGCCTAAAATAGAAGGATCTTCGAATAAAACATTATCAACATATACAGTTACTCTATTATAAACACGCACTTCTAGCTGAACTGTACTTGCATCTGCCGGAGCTGTAACTTCTTTTTCAAAAGTAATCCATTTTCCTTTATCTCCTGTATTCAGATAATCATTCGGGCGTAAATCTGAACTTTCCAAACTTCCTCCAGACGCATTGCTCCATCCTCCCCAATAACGAAGGCCTGCTGCATTTGTAGAAGCATTATCAACATAATATTTAAATGAATATTTGTAAGTTTTACCTGCCTCTACCGGAATATTTGATTGCGTTATTCTTCCATTACCGGAAGTACCTGTATGTGAAACTTTTATTGAATAACTTCCATCAGAAACAACACTGGACTCTTGAGCAAAAGTTACTCCTGTTGCAGTTGTTAAAGTCCAATTATCCGGATTTGCTCCTGTCCAAAATTCAAAACTCGGATTAATTAGTAGATTGGCCCCTACACTAGATTCTGAAGCGGTACCTGTCAGATCAATATTTATAGGATCTGTTAAACCTCCGCCATATAAACCTAAAGTTGCAGAATTTGCCCCGTAACTTATTGGTAAATAGTTAATATCTAAATCATATCCACCTGACTGTTCAGCGTTAGGTTTTGTAACAATATATGAAGATGGAGTAAACTCACTGTCTCCTGTTATTACAACGCTTAAATTTCCTGTTAAATTGAATCCTTTTATATTAATTGTTTTAGTAACTGATGTACCAAGATCTGAGGTAAAGAAGTTTAGAGTTTTAGTATTAACTGTTACGCTCGGATCTGTAGTTCCACCCTGGTTGTTAGAATCGAAAGCCTGTTCCATTTTAT
This sequence comes from Tannerellaceae bacterium, assembly GCA_032058265.1. Lineage (GTDB taxonomy): Bacteria > Bacteroidota > Bacteroidia > Bacteroidales > Tannerellaceae > DFXE01. The sequence continues at coordinate 723 of DAMCDT010000381.1, read as the reverse complement.
TACCCCAGATGTATTCTTCCAAACCTGGAAAATCAATAAACGGATTTCTATTTTTTTGATGAACGAATACTGCATTATTTCTATCTATTTCTTTCTGGCTTACAGGGTCTTCCCTGCTCCATTTAAGTAAAAGGTCAATTGTCCATTGCTTATAAGCCGGATATTTATTCCCAGCTAAAGCATCCGAACTCCAACCTGCAATCTTATCATCATAACGTGTTGCCATGTAAAAATAAGTACGGGCAAAATCACCTTTATATTCATCAATAGGCTCGAAAACTGTACCAGAATACCCTGAAGTAGCATTTTTACCTAATTGTGAGCCGTTTGTTGAGGTCCATGTGACAATTCCAACTTCACCAAATGGATTATTTCCTCTTCTTCCATTTACATAACCATCTGTCGGATATAAATGAAAGGCATCGCTACTCATTGGCGACGCATTATTAAACCAACTTTTCGGAAAAGAATGCTCTCTGTTTTGACAGTCTCCTTCCTTTGCATAGTTACCACATTCCTTTTTGCCAAAATCATATTCATAAGCAGGTTTTCCACCGGGCACATCAGAATACATATCCCAAACCTTACCATTAGGCTTTACATCAGAAGTTTTAAATACGTTCCATAAACCATCGTATGAAACAACTTTATGACCTTTGATTACATTAAAAAAAGCAGTTTTAAGTGCTCCTTTGTTTTTCCCGTCAACACCTGTATAATAAT
>DAMCDT010000380.1:0-2335 GCA_032058265.1 Tannerellaceae bacterium | reverse complement strand
CATCAGGTCTTTATCCGTCAATGTACGTTCCACTTCATCAAGGGTAGTAAATTTAGTTCCTTCGGGCAATGTCTTCACAATTACTTTTCCACCTTTTATTTTATCAGCATCAAAGGCATGCAAAGGCTGTCCTAATTCATGCAATATATAATTGGTTATATCTACTACATTATTTATAGGACGAAGACCGATCACTTTTAAACTATTCTGCAACCATTCGGGGCTTTCCTTTACAGACACTCCTTTAATTGTCACTCCGGAATAGCGCGGACAAGCCTCCGTATTCTCTACTGTTACCGTTATGGCGGGTGAAGGATCGTCGATCTTGAAAGCATCGACAGACGGACGCCTTAATTCGGAAGGCATACTGTTTTGTTTCAAATACGCTGCCAAGTCACGGGCTACACCATAATGAGAAGTAGCATCCACCCGGTTTGGAGTGATATCAACTTCCAGTATATAATCGCTCTTTATATCATAATATTCTTTTGCCGGAGTACCAACAACTGCATCAGCAGGTAGAATGATGATACCGGCGTGGTCTGTTCCTATACCAATTTCATCTTCCGCACAAATCATCCCGTTAGACTCAACACCGCGTATCTTCGATTTCTTTATGGTAAAGGCTTCATCGCCATTATAAAGTTTAGTACCGTTCACGGCAACAACTACTTTTTGTCCGGCAGCTACATTCGGAGCTCCACAAACGATCTGCAAAGGTTCTTCTCCACCTACATTTACAGTTGTTATGTGTAAGTGGTCAGAATTAGGATGTTCGATGCAAGTCAATACTTCACCAATCACTAAACCTTCAAGACCTCCTTTTATGGTTTGTACCTCTTCAACTCCACCGGTTTCCAAACCAATGGATGTTAATGCAGCAGAAACTTCCTCAGGCTGTAAATCGAAATCAAGATAATTTTTCAGCCAGTTGTAAGATATGTTCATTTGTACTCTATTTTTTCAAAAATATAATTTGACCGCCAAAGGTAAGAAGAATTCTTCAAACTCAATAAAAGACATGCTGAAATATCATTTGAACCAGCTCATAGCACGCTTTAACATATTGACAGCAATACAGCCTTATCTGTTACAATATTTAATGAATTCCTGTTTTTGACTAACTCTTACTTCAATCATAAAATATCATTCAGGAGACAGCTTTGGGGATCATTATAAAATCATCCGCATCGTTTTATAAATTGATTATGATCATTTGGAAAAATGATTGAGAACACTTTTATAAATGATGCTGATCATTTTAGTAATGGAACGTGATGTTTTGTTAAAAGCGTTGAAATTTAGTTTTAATAAGCGCAAAATGGCGGAAAATTTAGTTTCGAAAAGCGCATTTTAACATTTAGAACAGTTTAAAACAGAAGCAAAGGAAAATAATCATAATGCCTTATAAATCCCCCTTAGGAGGTCTTTTTGTAACAAAATATTGATTCTTGCCTTCAGGGGAGATTAAGAGGGGTTTTTCTTTCTTTCATTTTGTATTTTCAAACTATCAAATACTGCTCATACTCATGACCAGACTCGTATCAGTGGTCAAATACGCGTTTTAAACGACACCTATATTATCATAATGTCAGATTATCATTTTGACACTTAGTGATTCGTCCCTTCGAAGAGGTCGTGCGTTTCTCTCCGTTGAGTTGTTTTTGCTTTGTAATTATTAAATGTATAGCTTAATGATAGCATTATAAGAGGATATCGCGGACGTATCTTTGTATACGATTGCAGTACTGTCGTATTGATTCGGCTATTATACCTCGCTGAATTAAATACATCACGGAAAGACAGTGTGGCATTTAGTTTCCGGTTTAATAATTGTTGCCGTATAGCTAAGTTAACATACCAAAAGGCATCCGTGCGTCCCTGTGTCGTTACAGAAGGGCCAACGAAGTTACCGTCAAACTGTACACGGGTAAATTTGGCAACATCGAAGCCATTATTAAGCGCTATTTCATAATTCGTGCTTTTTTCATCACTGTTACCTAATTTATATTCGTTTTCCACTTTATAATGATAAAGGCTACCGTTTAGATTCAGATTCCACCAACGGACAGGTTGCACCTGTAAACTAAGTTCAAGTCCGGTTGAATAATCATGCCCGACATTCGCCATTGAGTCAAGAGTAACACCAGCTTCGTATGGTACACGCAAACGTTCGATCTTATCTTTACGGTTACGGTGAAAAACGGTTGCTGATATGGAGTGTACGTCAATGCTTTTCTTATAATTTAATTCAAATGAGTTGATATATTCAGGTCGGATATCCGGATTCCCTATTTCGGCAGAATAATAATCCCTGTAAGTAATGTAAGGTTCC
>DAMCDT010000379.1:0-2356 GCA_032058265.1 Tannerellaceae bacterium | reverse complement strand
ACGTTATCTGGGCATCTATTCTGGGAGCCGCACCGTTTGCACTGCTCATGCCGCACGTCAATCTTTTCTGGACGGCTATAATGAGTTTTTGCGTCGGACTGATTCTTTCTTCAGCCTTTCCCGCTATTTTAGTATATGCACAAGAGTTACTCCCGACAAAACTGGGTTTAGTATCAGGCTTATTCTTCGGATTTGCTTTTGGTGTAGGAGGTATTGCTTCTGCCGTTTTAGGAAAACTGGCGGATATTTACAGCATTGAGGCAGTCTATAATGTTACTGCTTATATGCCTTTACTCGGGCTTATCACTTGGTTTTTGCCTGATCTTAAAAAGACTTCATCACAACGGTAAATTAAAAAGAAACAATCCTTTTTCCAATTTCAATCTCGCAAGTAACATTCTCAATGTCTAACCAGCAATATGATTATGATAACTTTTTTGAATCATGCTAATAACTTTTCCAAATTACTGTAATAACTTTTCTCAACTATGATATAGATAAAAGAAAAACAACACACAAATAAAATAATTATTGGATATCAAATAATAATATTACCGTAAGCCTGATAAACATCTATAAATCAATGGACTTATCAATGCCTACTTCATCAATAAAATGTAAGTCGTGCGACACTGTCACTACTGTTCCCTGATATTCTTTTATTACCGTGGTAAGGATCGATGTACTTTGTATATCCAGGTTATTAGTCGGTTCATCCAGAATGATCATATCCGGTTTATTATTGCTTGCCAGTAAGCAACATAAAACAAGCCTCATTTTCTCTCCGCCGCTTAAGCTTTCACATTTTTTATCCCACACTGTATAAGGGAAAAGAAAACGGTTGAGTAATGTTTTTACCTCATGATCTTGCAAATGAGAAGAATTGAAAACTTCAATTTGCTCCAGAAGTGTCAATGAATTTTGTACAAGGGAATATTCCTGGTCGATATAAATATGCTTGAAATCCGCACATATCAATTCCCCCTCTAGTGGATTAAATTGACCCGTTATCATTTTGATCAACGTTGTTTTACCCGATCCATTCCTGCCTTTGATAGATAAACGGTCTCCACTCCTTATCTGGAAACTGACAGGTCGATGCCATAAATTACCGTTTCCATAATTATAATTTATATTCTTGGCTGAAACCAGTATCTTCCCTGTATGTAATGAAGATGAATTGAGATTCAGTTTCATCCACTGATTATCGGGCAGGCTGTTCTGGATTTGCTTGATATCTTCTTTAAGGCTACCCATCTTGTCTGCATGGATATCCTTTAGTTTGGCTGTACTTCTCTCCGCCTTATCCTTGAGTGTATTCATCATAATCCGAGGAGTACCACTCCGCTCTTTCCGTTTCTTTCCACGAACATCCTCCCGTTGTTTACGTTCCACTACTTCACGGGCTGTCTTTTTTGCTAAACGTAATTCTTTTTCTTTCTCTTCCAACGAGGCCTGAATGGCGTTGAGTTGCAATTCCTTCTGTTCTTTGTAGAATGAATAATTACCGCCATAAGCCGTTACTCCGTCTTTCGCTAACTCATAAATAAAAGGAAGAAGATTAAGAAGAGTAATATCATGGCTAACCAGCAATAGAGTGGCGTGTAAAGATTCAATAAATGAATATAGCTTTTTACGGCTCCATAAATCAAGATGATTGGTCGGTTCGTCCATAAGTATGACAGCAGGCGAATGAATTTGTATTCCCGAAAGGAACACTTTTGTTTTTTCACCTCCACTTAACAAATCCAACGATTGATCCAATGTGAGGTAGTCTATACCCCACCAAGATAAAGCGGCCATGCCTCTTTCTTCGATATTCCAGTCTTCATCCAAACAGGTGAAATTACAATCTGAAACATCCCCGTCCAATATGGCATGTAAAGCCTTCAACTTCTTATCTATTCCCAGCGCTTGTGCAATAGTTAGTTGATTATACTGTCCGAAATGCTGCGGCACATAATAAATTTCAGAAGGACAAGCAATTTCTCCGGTTGCAGGACTTAATTCCCCGCCAATAATCCGTAAAAGCGTTGATTTACCTGATCCGTTATTACCGATCAATGCAGCTTTCTGGCCTTTGTTTACCACAAAATTAATATGATTGAATAAGGTTTCCTTATCCGGATGTATATAGGACACATCCTGTACAATAATACTCATAAATAAAAAAGGAAAATGTAATAGCTCGTTATAGCAATTACCGGTTATCTATTAAATAAACTTTTGCCCCGGTGGAGAACCTGAGGGTCTTGTATTGGTATGACCAATTGTTTTGTTTACATAGATATTCTCATTGGAGTAGTTATAAAATTCGGTACAAAGATAAATATTAATAATATAAATCTTATTATAT
>DAMCDT010000378.1:0-2415 GCA_032058265.1 Tannerellaceae bacterium | reverse complement strand
ACATGTTCATTCTCTATTTTGAGAGAAGCCGTGTTGGTTAATGAATCTGTTATAAATCCTGTCCGGTAATATAATTGGCTTTTTTCACTATCTATTTTCAAGCAAATAGACTCTTGTTCCTCATTTGACTTCCCATTATTGCGAACATGTATATAAATAGGATTATTTCCTTTGATACGCTTAAAATTAACCGTGTATTCGTAATTATATAAAGAAGAATCGCCCATTAAAACTATATTACTTTGATTAGGATGAAGTATTAATTTATCCGATATACTTCTGTTATCTATTTTTATATCGGTGATTTCATAATTATCCCCCCATACTTCAATCCCAGCTTGTCCTGAAGTTACCTGGGGTTTTAAATAAGTATCCACTTCTGTAGTCAAAACTTCATCACCACGGTTTTCAGTAAACATTTTGTACATATAATAAGATGGAGAGGTAAATACTTCCGAGTTGGTAAAAGATATAAATGGGACGCGGTTATATGGGTAATTCAGATTGCCCAATACTGGGGCATAGGCAACCCGTTTTACAAGATCCGGATTCCTTTCCGCGCTGATTAATAAACAAGCTTCCGCTACGGCTGCTCTCAGAGTACCTGACGTTTTTTTATCACTGATTGAAAATTCACCTATGAATACTTCGGGTGAATGAGGATTATAGCCGGACTGAAAACGACTATAATTAGATATAAAGAAATTTTCATTTGAATAATAATGAGTATCCGCCCAATCGTTTATTGTTTGATTGGATAATTCCGAACTACTTATGACTTTTACGTCGGGATATGCATCATTGATAGCCTTTTTAAATAACTCGTAACGGCGTTTATATTCATTGCCGTAATTATTACTCCCGATTTCTATATGTTTTAAGTTAAAGGGAACGGCATGCCCATTTCTTAGGCGTAGAGCTCCATAAGTGGAATTAACAGGCCCGTTAGCGTATTCGATCGCATCCAATGCATCTTGGACAAGTATTTCCATTTGTAACATATCTTCGTAACGGGGATTATGTCTTTGGCTGGTTATTCCACAATTAATTACATACACAGGTTGAGCATTCAAATCCTCGCACATTTGCAGGAATTCATGAAATCCCATACCATTACTGCTTCCATATACCCATATATTCCAGAAATGTTTCCGTCCGGAAATGTCTCCTATTGTTTCTTTCCATTTAGGATATGATCCGGATGTATAACCTTCTACAAAACTGCCACCGGGAAACCGGATAAAAGAAGGGTTTAAACCTGCTATTTTTTCCATTATATCCGGTCGAAGTCCGTTCGGACGATTCTTCCATGTTTTGGAAGGTATCAAAGAAACAGCATCGATCCAGAAGAAAGTGCTGCTATCTGTAGAAAATGATAATACGGCATTTTCATTATCTTCTAAAGCAGTGAGAACATGTTCATATCTGGCCCATTCATAGTTAGGTTTCACCTGATATACATCGCTTAATCTACGGGATAGGGTTGAATCCTCTAATGCGATATTAATAGTCCTTGGTATGACCGAAGTAGCTGTCCGTGTATAAAAAGAAAGCCGGTACTTTTCTCCTTTGCGAATAAATATTCCCTTATAGCCTTCCGCTACGACTCCACCTCTCCCATGAGTCGCAGAGGAAGAGATAGATACCATAAGGGAACGTTTGTTTACGTCGTTAATAGGCCTTTTTTCATCTAAAGCAATGTAAGTGTTGGGGGATAGGCCGTGCCATCCAACTATTTCATTTGGTGATAAGAAAGGTACAGACAATCCATTTGGGGTTACAAGCGTATTTTGCCGGGCATCATATCTGCAATTAAGAGGAACAACCCCGTCTTCAAAACTCCTGTTCTGTATTAATTCATAGTATAACCCTCCATCGATAGCATGGTTTATCTCTTCTATCGTTAACCCGTATAACTGCTTATCAACTTCGCTTAATGGTCCTTCCATTTTTATGGTTATGGAGGATGTAACCGGAGTCTCAGGTTTACAGCATGGCAATAATATAAGAAGAACAACAAATAGATTAGTTAATTTCAGAGATACATGCATAATTCAAATATAACAAGGGCTTGATCTTACAATTTATAATACAAATCTAAATAAATAATTTATAATTTAACAATTTAAACCTTAAGATATTAGAAACCGTTCCCAAGAGGCAAATAATTAAATAAGTTCAATTAGCTATCAAAAAAACTCATAATTCAAAGTTATTTAATAAATTTGTATGGTGAAAGAGTAAGGATTTGAATGAAGAATTTTGTATCAGAATATAAGATACTGATTGTCGATGATATTCCAACGAACGTCATGCTTGTCCAGGCCATCCTTAAAAAAGAAGGCTATACACTAATTACTGCTGAAAATGGAAAGAAAGCATTACAACTGGCTCAGGAACAACATCCTAATATTA
>DAMCDT010000377.1:363-2427 GCA_032058265.1 Tannerellaceae bacterium | reverse complement strand
ATGGTTTATTGGTTGAGTTTGGAACGGAGGCTATCGATGCTTTTGTATATGATGACAACGGACAACTATTTATAAGTTGGAAAGCTTATGGTTTAGATGACCGGCCAATTGAAATCATAGCAAGTAAATTATCTCCTGACGGATTACATTTGGAAGGCGAGCCTTACACCTTATTGAGGGATGATGAAGGTATCGGAATGGAAGGGCAATATCATTTTAAGAAGGATGATTACTACTATATTATTTATTCTCCACGCAGTTGTTGCGGTCCGGGAAGTGATTATAATGTATATGTTGCCCGTTCAAAGGACTTTACAGGACCATACGAAAAATACGAGGGAAATCCTATCCTGCAAGGGGGAGATGAAGACTTTATGTCTTGTGGGCATGGTACGGTAACGACTACTCCGGATGGACGGATGTTTTATATGTGTCATGCGTACCAACCAGGTGGTAACTTTTATATGGGGCGTCAGCCTATATTGCAGGAAATGATAGTCGGAGAGGATAAATGGGTGCATTTTCCTACCGGGAAGTTTGTTTCTTTACAACAACCTATGCCTTTTAAAAATACCGTACAGCAACCGATCCCTGATTTTGAAGATCATTTCAAGGATAGTTCACTCATAAAGGGATGGGCATGGAATTATGTATATTCGAATATAAATACAGAAATAAAAAACGAAACTTTGTATTTGTCCGGAATCCCCAAGGATGGCAATATGTATGGTACGGTACTTTGTGTACGTCCCACTACCCAGCATTATATGTATGAAACAGAAGTAAAAAACAAAAATAAAAGTGGTAAAGGATTAACACTATACGGCGATGATAAAAATCTGTTAGCATGGTTGTATGTCGAAAATAAACTTGTTTTAAAAACAGTTATTGATGGAACAGAGACAATACATGAAGAAATATCTTTAACGGAAGGCCATCCTGTCTTTTTAAGTATAGAGGTGAACAACGGCAGATATTGTACCTGCTATTGGAGTAAAGACGGAGAAAAAAGAGAAGAAATGAATACTTCATCAATCGATTGCCGTAAATTAGTCCGTTGGGATCGTATAGCCCGTCCGGGACTAATACATATTGGTGATTCAGAAGAACCGGCGGTTTTCTCTCTTTTCAGAATGGTTAATCTTTAAAAATATTTAATATATTTGCAACTTTATTTTATTAGTATTAACAAATAACAAAAAGAAAATTTTATGAAAAATGTTAGTTTACTTCTATTAATTATTTTATCTGTATTATGCGTGTTCAACTCATGTAGTGATGATGATGATGAGAAGGAAACCTCTTTAGGTATTGTCGGAAAATGGGCTTATGATGGACCTGGTGATATTGATGTAAAGACAAACAGTTCAACCAACGATAAAATAATATCAAATTTTTTTACTTCTTTGGTAAAAGAAGATTTTGAGGATGCGATAATTGAGTTTAAATCAAATGGAACAGTTAATGTAACAGAAGACGGAGAGGTAATTTCAAGTAAATATACCTATGTTAATAATGTATTAACTGTTACTGACACAGAAGGCTATGTTTCTACTTACAAAGATGTATTGAATGTAAATAGTTTATTTTTAACATTTGATTATGCAGATGAATTTAGTAAAGAATTGAATGAACTTGATTTTTTATTATACCTGGGTATTAGTGATCCCTTTGAATTTGAAATTGAAAAAGGTATAGCTCAAATCAAATTTAAAAGATTATAATATATAGAGGAAAGTATCAGTTTATGATACTTTCCTTTTAAGAACAAATTATATTGATTTTTGGCGCAATTATTTGGTCGTGACATTCAGGGTCACTTCCACATTGTTTCTGGTTGCGTTGGAATAAGGGCAAACCTGATGGGCTTCTTTTACTAATTCCTCGGCTTCTTTTTGATCCATACCCTGGATTGTTACGTCCATTTCTACAGCTAACATGAAGCCGCCTTCGGGTTTATTACCAATACTTACTTTGGCTGTAATTGTAGATTCGACTCTCTTACGCTGTTTTAATGCTACATGATTGACTGCACTTCCAAAACAGGCAGAGTAACCGGCTGCG
>DAMCDT010000377.1:0-353 GCA_032058265.1 Tannerellaceae bacterium | reverse complement strand
GTTCAGGGTTAGTGTAGGGGCCACCGGGACCACCCATTTCTTTGGGAGGTCTGACTTCGAAATCTAATAATCCGTCTGACGACTTAACATGTCCGCTTCTTCCACCAACGGAAGTAGCTTCAGCTGTATACAATGCATCCATAAATTGTTTATCTTATTTTTCATTGGGTTTATAAAGTAAACAATCAGGAATAGATAAAAGTTTTAAAATCGAAATGAAGATTCGGTAATAAGTTATTTGCATGTCTCTAAATTTATACTAATACTTTTATATTCTGTTTATTAATAATAATTAATAGTATATGGTTTTTAATTTAATATGCTTTTCTTCGTACAAAACATATAACTATGAC
>DAMCDT010000376.1:0-2615 GCA_032058265.1 Tannerellaceae bacterium | reverse complement strand
GTATAATACCAAATGCCACACTATATATCCGGGAAACCTCCCAAGGGATCATGATCGATGAACAGGGAGAATTCCGTACAACGTTAAAACAGGGAGCATATACCTGTGAATTCAGTTCTTTAGGATACGAACGTAAAACAGTATCGGTAACTATCGACAAACCTGTCGTAAGTTTAGAAATTAAACTGGATAGGAAAGTATATTTATTGAAAGAAGTCATTGTCTCTGCTAAAAGGGAAGATCCGGCCTATGAAATTATGCGCCGGGCTATTGCAATGGCTCCCTTTTATTTACACCAGGTAAAGACATACCAATCTGAAATATATACCAAGGGTACGATGAAAGTCGATAAAATGCCTCGACTTCTGAAAATAACGACCAATAATCAGCAGATAAAAGATATTGTCGGTAAACTCTTTGTTTTAGAGTCACAAAGCGAAGTGAAATTTACAGCTCCGAATAATTATGAAGAAAAGATATTGGCCTTTTCAACTACCATACCGTTCGATATGGAAGCCAGTAATCCGTTAGATATCATGACAACAAATATCTATGATCCGGATATGATGGGGCGTATCTCACCTTTATCTCAGGGTGCCTTTTCCTATTATAGTTTCACCTTTGAAGGGGTTACTACCGAAGGTGATCATCTGGTTAATAAGATAAGGGTTCAGCCAAAGAAAAAAAATCCGAAATTGTCATCAGGTTGGTTGTATATTATTGAGAATACATGGAATGTATTTAGTGCGGATTTAAGTACTACTGAATTGGGCGTAAATATACGGTTCAAGGCAAATTATAAGGAGGTCAAGCCCGCTGCTTTTTTACCCGTAACGTATGATATAGATATGAAGATCGACATGATGGGTGTCGGGGCTAGAGGAAAATATTATGCTTCAATTCAATATAAAGATATTTCCTTAAATGAAGGACAAACCATTATTTCCCAAAAAGAAAATCAACCGGAGATCATAGCAAACGATAAACCCCAAACAAAAAAACAACAGAAAGCTCTAAAGCAGTTGGAAGCATTATCTGCAAAAGAAGAACTATCGAACCGGGATGCATATAAAATGTCGAAGCTGATGCGGGAAGTTATTGAACCGGAAGAAATAAAGAAACAAAGGGAGTCGTTACACTTGTTGCCATCCGAATCCAAAATAAAAGTAACGGTTGACAGTCTGGCTAAATCACGCGACTCACTTTACTGGTCGGAAATCAGGGATTTACCTTTACGGACGGAGGAAATTATGAGTTATCAGCAAACCGATAGTTTAAAAATAAAAAAAGATTCTTCAAATGTTGAAGTCGTAATATCAACACCTAAAGGGGGTATCGGTAGTTACATCTTAGGAAACAGGATAAAACTAGGCAAAAAGAGCTGGCTGGGGTATAATGGTTTATTAGGTATCGTACCTGAATACAATTTTGTAGATGGCGTGTGGTTAGGTCAACGCTTTACGTACGCAGTAGATTTCACAAAACATACATCCTTGCATATATCCCCATCCATATTTTATGTAACCGCCCGGAAGACTGTTAACTGGCAAATAGATGGCAGATATACATACGCTCCTTTAAAAAGAGGAGAATTAACTATCTCCGGAGGAAATACATCTACTGATTATAATAGCGAAAGCGGAAACTTACGTTTAATAAATTCGCTAGCTTCGTTGTTCTTTGCTGAAAACCCGATTAAGTTTTATCAAAAGAAATTCATTGAAGCTAATAATAAGATTGACCTGGCTAATGGCTTACTGTTGGAAACAAATTTCATGTATGAGAAACGGAATGAATTAAAAAATAATATCTCATATAGCTTCTTTGGAGGAAAACCTTCTTCAAATATACCTGGGAATCAACTTTTGCCTATGCTGCATCATTCAGCCGCAATTGCAACTGTAAAGCTTGATTATACCCCACGGCATTATTATTGGATTGAAAGAGGACGGAAAATATATGCTCATTCCGCTTATCCTACCTTTTCATTATCCTACCGGAAAGCCTTTGCCGGGAATAGCAATAAAGCAGCTTCGTTCGACCGTTTGGAAGCAGGTATCCGGCAAGAAATAAAACTGAACGCTTTTGATAAATTCAATTATTCCCTTAATGCAGGAAAATTCCTAACCTCCAAGCGGCTTTATTTTCCGGATTATAAGCATTTCAATACCAATGAATTATTTGTCTCAGGCAGTTCTTTGTTGAACAGTTTCAGCTTATTAGACAATTATACCTGTTCGACAGATAAGCAGTGGTTACAGGCACATCTGGCTTACACTTCCCCTTATTTATTGTTTAAGCATTTACCCTTCTTACAGAATTATCTCTTTGATGAATCCCTTCATGCCCGTACCCTTTGGATTCCCGGAAAGAATTATACCGAATTGGGTTACTCGGCAGGGATCTATAATGTCGCGCGTATAGGCGTATTTATCGGCTTGGATAAAGGAAAGTACGATGCCGTCGGATTCACAATCAGTTTGCCAATATTAAAAACGATGGGTATAAGATAATTGTGCCACCGTTATGGCATAGTTGTGCCATGCCGGTGGCATTAATGTGCCTTCCCGTTGGCACAACTGTGCCAATACGATGGCACAAATACAATTTCGCGT
>DAMCDT010000375.1:0-2691 GCA_032058265.1 Tannerellaceae bacterium | reverse complement strand
GACACAAAGGATTTTATTTTAAATGATGTGGCAAAAGCGATAGAATTTTTACCTGAACAGATGGAGCAGGGGCGGGCTACCAGAGGAGCTGCGGCTGCAATAAAATCGAGAATGCTGCTTTTCTGTGCAAGCAAATTGACGAATGGCGGTTATATGCCCGATAACGAATTAGTATCATTTCCCGCGGGAAGCCAAAAAGCTTTATTGGAAGCAGCCCGTGACGCTGCAAAAGAGATTATGGACGGGAAATATGGTAAATATGCACTGGTTGGCAATACATCAGAACCTCCATCAGCACTTACTGAAGAACAAATACAGGAGTATGCCGAGACATATTTTGGCATTTTTAATCAAAAAGGAACCTGGAATAGTGAGACCATCTGGGGTATACAATACCCTCTAAGGGAAGGCCGTGTAAACCAGGCAAATTTATGGAACGGGCCTAATGGATATCACAATTTTGGTAACAATAACCCCACAGAACCCTTGGTAAGAAAGTATGAAATGGCAGATGGATCTAAATTCGTATGGGATAGCACTGACCCTAAAAATGATACAATCCGGAATGCCACTGCGGAAGAACTTGTTAAAAATCCTCTGTTAAATCCCTATAACGGACGTGAACCACGCTTCTATGCCTCCATTTTATATCATGGAGCTCCCTGGCAGGAGCGTCTGGATGATGCCAAAGGATACGATCCTTATAATCGTATTCAGTCGGGGCATGTATATAATATGGATGGAACGATACATACCCACGGTGTGGATACCCGTCAGGGGCCTATTGATAACTGGAATGGTACAAAAACCGGATATTATATGAAGAAATTTATGGATCCGGCAACTGTAGGCCAGTCTGCAAATAATACAAATGCCTGGATAGAATACCGGTATGCGGAAGTATTACTTAATTATGCTGAGGCATGTATTGAACTTGGAGAAATACAAGCAGGATTGGATGCCATGAATCAGGTACGGAATCGTGCGGGTCTTCCAAGCCGGAAGACATCCGATCAGTCACAGGCACGGGAATATGTACGTCATGAGAGGGAAATCGAATTATTCGGTGAAGGTCATCGCTTTTGGGATGTCCGTCGTTGGATGATTTTTGATCAGGTAATTGAGAATGTTTGTCCCATAAAAATAAAAGAATATGTAAACGGGGATATGGAATGGAAGTTGGATTACTATGCCCGCGAAGATCTCAGAACATGGGGAGGGGATTATATGTATTGGCTGCCAATTGAAAGGGCGGAAATAAACAGGGCTCCACAATTAAAACAAAATCCCGGATATAATTAATAGTCAGATCATAAACTTTAAAGTAAAATGACTAAAACGAAACTACCATTAAGGGAGAAGATAGCCTATGGGCTGGGTGATGTTGGGAATAATTTCCTGTTCGACATGGGGCAGATCTATCTGTTGAAGTTTTATACGGATGCGTTAGGGCTTCCGCCTTCGGTTGCAGGTATGGTTTTTCTTGTTACTAAAATACTGGATGGATTTACAGATATAGCCGTTGGGACGTGGATTGACAGCAGGAAAAAGTATGGTAAGTATGGTAAGTTCCGCACATTTATGTTGTATGCCATTGTGCCTCTTGCATTATGTACGGCGGTAAGCTTTTATGTTCCTGATTTTCAACTTACAGGTAAGATAATCTGGGCTTATTGTTCGTATGCGTTATTTGGTCTTGCATATACTATTTTTAATATACCGTATGGTTCCATGATTCCGGCTATGACGAAAGATCCTATTGAGAGATCCAGTATGGCATCCTTTCGTCAGGCCGGAGCTAATCTGGGGCTATTGATAACATCTGTCGCTTTTATTCCGCTCGTAATGATCGCATCAGATCTGTTTGGTGCGAAATACAGTTATTTTGCTACGGCAGGTCTGTTTGCCATCGCGGGATGTAGCCTTCAAATGATATGTACACTAAATATCAAAGAGCGTTATGTGGAACAAAAACCTAAAGAAGAGAAAGTGTCTCTTCTTAAAAGCTATAGCGGTATATTGAAGAATGCTCCCTTATTGATCCTTAGCTTTATAAACCTTCTAACCTTTTCGGCATTCAATGTAAAACTGGCTGTTCAGGTATATTTCTGCGAATATGTTTTACATGATATAACGATTGTTCCCTACATGGGATTCTTCTCGATAGGTTGTGTATTCTTAGGTATAGCATGTGTCCAGCCAATGGTGCGGCGTTATGGTAAGAAGGCTACTTATATTGTCGGTGCAGCCATCTGGGCAGTAGCTGATATGGCTGCATTGTTCTTTGCGAATGATACCGTTTCGTTCATAACCTTTGCATGTCTTGCCTTCTTCGGAACCGGATTTACCAATACGTTGAATTGGGCATTAATATCCGATGCGGTAGAGTATGGGGAATGGAAGACCGGGCTTCGGTCAGAAGGCGTTATATACTCATTCTTTACGTTCTTTCGTAAACTCTCACAAGCGTTGGCCGGGTTTGTTCCCGGAGTTATTCTGGCAGCCGTTGGATATGTGGCAAACCAACAGCAAACCGCTACTGCAATCGAAGGTATTCGCGGGTTGATGTTCCTGTATCCGGGAGCTTTGGCTATCGCAACATGCCTGATCATGTACTCCGGTTATAAGCTTACCGATAAGCGTTATAAAGAGATTGTGCAGGAATTGGATGAACGGAAAGAAGCAAAAACT
>DAMCDT010000374.1:0-2752 GCA_032058265.1 Tannerellaceae bacterium | reverse complement strand
AAACGTCGGCAGGTAGGAGCCTTGATCGTTAAGGAAAATATGATCATTTCTGACGGATTTAATGGTACTCCCTCCGGTTTTGAGAATGTTTGCGAAGATAAGAACAACGTAACCAAACCGTATGTCTTACATGCAGAGGCTAATGCGATAACAAAAGTAGCGGCTTCTTCCAATAGCAGTAAAGGTGCGACAATATATGTTACCTCTGCTCCCTGTATTGAGTGTGCAAAGTTGATCATTCAATCAGGTATTAAGAGAGTCGTTTATTCGGAAAAGTACCGTGTGGAAGATGGATGCAACTTATTGGAGCGTGCAGGAGTCGTATTGGACTATATTGATATAAAAGAAAAATAGAACATTTATTTATAAAATGAATAATAAAAAACTAACTATCTGGCTTCCGGTCATTATTGCCGTATGTATAGCATTGGGAATATTTATCGGAAATTATTACTTAACCCTTAGTAGCAAACATAGTAACTCGCGTTCATTTAAAACCGGAAACAAGATCAATTATATATTGGATATTATTAATGAGCAATATGTCGATACCGTGAATATGTCTCAAATCGTTGAAGGCGTCATTCCAAAGATATTTAGAGAACTCGATCCTCATTCAGTGTATATTTCAGCCGAGGACGCTCAAAGCGTTAACGAAGAATTGGAAGGTTCGTTCAGCGGAATAGGCGTATCGTTTAATATGCAGACGGATACCATTTTAGTAATTAGCGTTATACCGGGGGGACCTTCGGAGAAAGCAGGCTTGCAACCTTTTGATCGTATCATTACAATAAATGATTCTATTTTCGCGGGTAAAAAGGTAGATCAAAATATGGTAATGAAAAACCTGCGTGGAGCCCGTAACAGCACGGTAACTTTGGGAGTCAAAAGAAGGAATGTACCTGATTTGCTATATTTTGATGTAACCCGCGGGGATGTACCGGTTAGCTCAGTCGATGTAGCTTATGAAGTTAAGAAAGGCATAGGTTTTATTAAAGTCAGTAAGTTCGCCCGTACGACATACAATGAGTTTATCACTGCCATCGCAACATTAAAGAATAATGGTTGCAATTCATTTATAGTTGATCTTCGCGGAAACAGTGGAGGAATGATGGAAGCAGCCATAAATATGGTCAATGAGTTTATGCCGGATAGCAAACTGATTGTTTATACCGAAGGAAAATCTTTTCCCCGCAGCAATGTCTTTGCAAACGGAACTGGCTCATGTATCAATAATCCGATTGTTGTGTTAACTGATGAAGGTTCGGCTTCTGCCAGTGAAATCTTTGCAGGAGCTATACAAGATAACGACAGGGGTACTATTATCGGACGCCGTACCTATGGAAAAGGGTTGGTACAATCACAAATTGCTTTGAACGACGGTTCACAATTACGGCTCACCATTGCCCGCTACTATACTCCTTCTGGTCGTTCCATACAGAAAGAATATGAATTAGGACACACGGAAGATTATGATATGGATATCTATAATCGTTACCTACATGGAGAATTTTATTCGGTAGACAGTATTAAGATGGATAACCTTCCTGAATATCAAACCTCCATTGGAAGGACGGTATACGGTGGAGGAGGGATCATGCCTGACATCTTTGTCCCGAGTGATACAAGCGGGATAACTTCTTATTTCAACAGCATTACAAGAAGTAGTAATATACTTTATTTATATGCTTTGGAATATTCCGACCGGAATTACGAGAAGTTTTCATCGTTCAATACATATCACGAACTGTATGCCTATCTGAAACAGCAACCGCTGCTCAGTGACTTTACGGATTATGCAGTTACGAAAGGAGTGAAGAAACGTCCTACTCTTATCAATGTTTCCGCTAATTTGATTGAAACCCACTTAATGGCATATATTGTACGTAACTTCTTTGAGGAAGCTGGTTTTTATCCGATATTTTATAAGGATGATCCAACCATAAACACAGCCGTTAAGGTTATTGACAATGGTAAATCAGTACCCACATTAGAGCAAAGCGCTTCTTATTATGGAATCGTGGAAAACCAAACAACAACTCCGGCACTATATAGCCTTATTAAAGAAAGAGTACGCGAAGACTACATTGCATAATCTTTCCGAACGATTATTTGACAGACTTGAAGAAACGGATTTCTTCAGGAAGGCATCTAGTATAGCTATCTACCACGCCCTTCCGGGAGAGGTACAGACATCTGGTTTCATCGATAAGTGGCATCCTTATAAACAATTACTTTTACCCCTTGTCGTAGAGAACGATCTGCGTCTGCTGCCCTATAAGGGTAAAGAGCATTTACAATCTGGGCCGTATGGTATTCTCGAACCATTAAATACAGATGACGAAGCACATGAAAAAGAAATCGATCTGATCATTGTGCCGGGTATCGCCTTCGACCGTTCTTTTAACCGTCTGGGACGAGGAAAAGGGTATTATGACCGTCTGCTTTCCGGACTTACAGTTCCTAAAATAGGAGTTTGCTTTAATTTTCAATTATTTGACACTATACCGACAGAACCTTTTGATAAAAAGATGGATATGATCGTAACAGAAAATGAAATAATCTGTAAGTGAATATATTCTCCTTTTTGAAACATTAACCTGCCATTGACCTTTCTTTATGGTAATAGAATCTATTTTTACCATCTTTAAAATAACAAACCAATAAGATGAGAGCAATAATCCCTATTTTCCTTTTCTATTTTAGTCTGTTTCAGGTATCGGGGCAAGTTTTGACTGGTAAGATCACAGAT
>DAMCDT010000373.1:0-2762 GCA_032058265.1 Tannerellaceae bacterium | reverse complement strand
TTTAAATAATGTACAATACATTGAAAGTGATAGTATCTTTTATATCTTGTGGAAGATAACCTTCCACTCTTAAAAGCCTATGGGCAAAGGGTTTTGACGGTGTAGTGGAAGGTGATAGATACTATTGAAAAAGCTTTGTTAGAAGGATTTTACAGACAGGCGCATTCATTTGAATGCATAAAGCGGCCTTATTGCATCTGAATATGAAAATCTTATAAAATAACTTACCTTTACCGAAAATATTAAAAGATATCTACTTAAATAAAATGAAACAAGAACCTATATTAAACGAAGCAAAAAAGGATTATTCACGTCCGATGCACACGGCTGAACATATTTTGAATCAGACTATGGTTAGGATGTTTGGTTGTCCCAGATCCAAGAATGCGCATATTGAAAAGAAGAAAAGTAAATGTGATTACTTATTATCAGCAGATCCCGGTGGGGATAAATTAGCAGAAGTGGAACGTAAAGTTAATGAAGTAATTGATCGGCATCTTCCCGTGACCATTGAATTTATGCCGTTACAGGAAGCGGGAAGTTTTGTAGATTTGAGTAAATTGCCTGACGACGTAAGCGATACACTACGTATTGTAAAGGTTGGAGATTATGATGCCTGCGCATGTATTGGAGATCATGTCGATAACACCTCAGAGATAGGACATTTTAAATTTCTGAATTGTGATTACTCTGACGGAAGGCTTCGCGTACGTTTTAAACTTACTGATTAATTATAACGATTCTTATCACTAAAATAGAAGATTTTTATGTAAGTTTGCAAGCGTTTTAGGTGATATTTTAATACAATTTTAATATAATAATTATGCAAACGATTGAAAAATACAATTTCGCTGGCAAAAAGGCATTTGTAAGAGTTGATTTTAATGTTCCTCTGGATGAAAACTTTATTATTACAGATGATACCCGTATCCGTGCTGCCCTTCCTACTTTGAAGAAGATCATTAGCGACGGTGGTAGTCCGATTATCGGTTCTCATTTAGGACGTCCGAAAGGCCCTACCGATAAGTTTTCATTGAAACATATTCTTGGACATGTTTCTGAATTATTAGGTGTAGAAGTTCAGTTTGCAAATGATTGTGTTGGAGAAGAAGCAGTTGCTAAATCAGCGGCTTTACAACCAGGCGAAGTATTAATGCTTGAAAACCTTCGTTTCTATGCTGAAGAAGAAGGTAAGCCGAGAGGTCTGGCTGAAGATGCTTCGGAAGAAGAAAAAGCTGCAGCGAAGAAAGCTGTTAAAGAAAGCCAGAAAACATTTACCAAGAAATTAGCATCCTATGCTGATTGCTATGTAAACGACGCATTCGGAACGGCTCACCGCGCACATGCTTCTACTGCTTTAATTGCTGAATATTTTGATCAAAACAACAAGATGTTCGGTTACCTGATGGAGAAAGAAGTAAAAGCTGTGGAAAAAGTATTAACTGATATTGCCCGTCCGTTCACCGCTATTATGGGTGGATCAAAAGTTTCTTCTAAAATCGATATTATTGAAAACTTGCTGAATAAAGTTGATAATCTGATTATTGCAGGTGGAATGACATATACATTTACTAAAGCTCAAGGTGGAAAGATCGGTAACTCTATCGTTGAAAACGATAAATTGGATCTGGCTCTCGACCTTATCAAAAAAGCTAAAGAGAAAGGTGTAAATCTTGTGTTGGCTGTTGATGTTAAAATAGCTGATAGTTTTAGCAATGATGCAAAAACTGATTTCTGCAAAGTGAATGAAATACCCGATGGCTGGGAAGGACTGGATATCGGCCCGGAAACAGAAAAGATTTTTGGGGATGTTATCAAACAATCTAAAACGATCCTTTGGAATGGTCCTACCGGTGTATTTGAGTTTGAAAACTTTACCCATGGTACCCGTTCTGTTGGAGAGGCAGTGGTAGAAGCTACTAAGAATGGCGCTTTCTCACTGGTTGGAGGAGGGGACTCCGTTGCTGCTGTGAACAAATTCGGATTGGCTGACGGTGTTTCGTATGTTTCTACCGGTGGAGGAGCTTTATTGGAAGCTATTGAAGGAAAAACACTTCCCGGTATTGCTGCTATCAGAGGATACTAATAAAAAGTGACAGTTAACAATTATATATCAAACAAAGCGATTCTATCCCGAATCGCTTTGTTTATTTCAAACTAAACACCATTTTAAACAAATAACCAGATTAGATTATGTTAAAGCAAATATGTTTTTCATTTTTTGTATTAATGGTTACAGCTTGTAGTCAAGAGTCGTCTTTGGCTGACTATCAGACGGTGCCCTTGGCAAAGAATGTTCATTTATCTGAAATTGGAAAGCACTTTATTCTAAGTAAATCAACTAAAATTGTATATCCTTCTGACAACAGGATTTTGCAAAAATCGGCGGAGTTATTGGCAGAATATATTAATCAGATCACTGGTTATACATTGGAAACTTCTACCAATAATAATAGCAATAGTATTGTTTTACGTGCTGAGTTGGAAAACGCTAATCCGGAAGCTTATCAGTTGACAGTTACAAACTCTTCCGTACTAATTAACGGTGCAACGGAAGCGAGTACGTTTTATGGGATACAAACATTAAGAAAGTCTTTGCCAATAGATTCCACAATTAATAAGATACAACTTCCCGCTGTTGAAATTACTGATTATCCTGCATACAAACACAGGGGGGCATCTTTAGATGTATCCCGTCATTTCTATCCGGCTGATTTTATCAAAAAATATATTGATATATTAGCTTTGTGTAATATGAATGT
>DAMCDT010000372.1:0-2766 GCA_032058265.1 Tannerellaceae bacterium | reverse complement strand
ATGAAAAAGGAAATCCAAGAGATCGGCTACGGATATAATGCCAACTGTTGGTGTACCCATGGCTGCTGGATCATGTCGTCTATAGTATTCAATCCTGGTAAAATGGTATCTAAAGTATATAAGGGCTACCGTGAAACAAAAAAACTTACTAAACCTTTAAATTTGAATGAAGACTTGTTGGTTGCCCTTGAAGATAAATATAATCTGAACAAGGAGAAACTAGCCCAAATAGGAATTATATGAAATTACTTCTTGTAACCAGAGGCTCACAAGGAGATATATATCCTTATATTACATTAGCTACCGCACTCATCCAAAGAGGGCATGAAGTTACGTTAAGTTTGCCTCAGATATTTGAAGAACATGCGAAAGCAGCCGGTATCAATTATGTACTTCAAGCATACGACGATATAGGTGGTATGATAGATGGCGCGGCTGAAACGAATCAGAAGACGAAGCATTTATTGAAATGGGTGCGCCGTGTAATTGATAAGCAGTTTGAAGAGTTTATCCCGCTACTTGAGAAACATGACATACTTGTTTCAGCCAATACGGAATTTGCTGCGGCAAGTGTTGCAGAATACTGTAAAAAACCGATCATAAGGACTGCATTCGCCCCGTTTATTCCCGGCACAAAAATTCCTCCTCCGGTAATGCCCTGGCCAAAAGTAAGCCCTGTATTTCCTCCGAAATTCTTATGGAAAATGCTAAACAGGGGAACAAACTTTATGGTGAGGAAAACCCTTAATAAAAACAGGCAGCAACGAGGAATGCCTCCGATTAAGAACTTTGGAGAACATGCGGCTGGAAGTTCATTTAACTTCCTCATGTACAGTAAATTTTTAGGTAATACCGATCCTACATGGACGTATAAGTGGGATATTGGAGGCTATTGCTTCAATGATGTCATTAAGTACGACGAAAAGGTTTATCAGGAACTAATGGATTTTGTACGCAAAGACGACAGACCTATCATCTTCTTCACACTTGGAAGTTGTAATGCCAAACAAAAGGATCATTTCTGTGAAAGGCTTTTGAATATCTGTAATAAGTACCAGTACAAGCTCATTGTTGGTTCAGGCTGGTCCAAAACAGGAACTAATCTGGCCGATAAAGAAAACGTATACGTATTAAATGGCCCTATTCCTCATACATTGATATTCCCGCATTGCAATGCCGTAATCCATCACGGTGGATGTGGTACGTCGCATAGTGTAGCACGTGCCGGTAAACCCCAGATGATCGTCCCCTTGATTATCGATCAGCATTATTGGGGAAACCGTATCCATGAACTCGGTATCGGGCCGGATAGGGTAAAGATCGGAAAGATATCAGATAAGCAATTGGAACAGAATGTTTTCGACCTTATCAATAAAGAATCATATATAACAAAAGCAAAAGAGCTTGGCGAGAAAATACAGAATGAAAATGGAGTGAAAAGCATCTGTGATTTTATCGATAGTCATTTTGGAAAATGATATACGTCGTTTATATAACAACGTACATCATTTATTCATAGTAAGCTTATGATTATTAATAATTAATGAGGTGAAGTATTTATAATTGACCGTTATTTTATATCTTTGTTATCCTATTAAGTCTATGGTGTTGAACAAACGGAATGAATAAACAGTACATCTCCCCCTTTGCCAAACCGGTCTACGTGATGTTGAAGCCTGTTGGGTCTGTATGTAATCTGGCTTGTGAATATTGTTATTACCTTGAAAAAGGAAAACTCTACCAGCAGGTTAAGAACCATATTATGACAGAAGAGTTGTTGGAGAGGTTTATTCAGGACTATCTTTCTAGCCAGACAATCCCGCAAGTATTATTTACCTGGCATGGTGGCGAAACATTGATGCGTCCGATCAGCTTTTATAAAAAAGCGTTGGAACTACAACGTAAATATAGTCGTGGCATGCAAATTGATAATTGCATCCAGACAAACGGAACACTGCTGACAGACGAATGGTGCCGATTCTTCAAAGAAAATAATTTCCTCGTAGGTATATCCATTGACGGCCCGCAGGAATTCCATGACGAATACCGCAGGAACAGGCAAGGGCTTCCTTCGTTCGTCAAAGTAATGAAAGGCATACAGTTACTGAAGAAACACGGAGTTGAATACAATGCCATGGCAGTAGTCAACGACTATAATGTTGATTATCCGTTAGAGTTCTATAACTTCTTTAAAGAGATCGGTTGTCAATACATACAGTTCGCTCCCATTGTTGAACGAATTGGTAATCATACGGATGGTACCATATTGACAACTCCTGAACAACAAGATAAAAATATTAAATTGGCCCCGTTTTCAGTCGATGCGGAAAAATGGGGAGATTTCCTCTGCACTATCTTTGACGAATGGCTAAAAGAAGATGTTGGGAAGTACTATATCCAATTATTTGAGGCTACTTTAGCAAATTGGGTAGGCGAACAACCGGGAATATGTACGCTGGCACGCACTTGCGGCCATGCCGGTGTGATGGAGTTTAACGGTGATATATATGTCTGTGACCATTATGTTTTTCCTGAATTTAAACTGGGAAACGTATACACAAAGACCATCACAGAAATGATGTACAGTCCTGAACAATTAAGGTTTGGCGCTGATAAATTCGATTCGCTTCCTTCACAGTGCAAAACCTGTGAGTATCTTTTTGCTTGTAACGGAGAATGTCCGAAAAACAGGTTCCGTTACACAACGGAAGGAGAGCCGGGATTGAATTATTTATGCAAAGGATATAAAAAGTTTTTCTCGCACGT
>DAMCDT010000371.1:0-2799 GCA_032058265.1 Tannerellaceae bacterium | reverse complement strand
ACATAATCCGGGTTGCCGTTTGCAAAGGCTTGCTGGGTCGGCCAGTTCTGGAACATCGAATAATAGGGTTGCCAGTAATCGTCCAATCCGGGTACCCCTACATTATTCCGTTCTTCTAAACGTCCACTAATACGGGTTCCTACCTTTAAGTTCTTTGTAATATTAGCCTCTACATTACTTTGAATATTCGTACGATTAAAATCAAACCCGTTTATCATTGCCTCCTGTTTGGTATGAGCCAATGAAAAATAGTAATTAATTCTATCCGAACCTCCACTGGCGCTTACATTACCATAAAACATCGGCGCATTTTCGTTCGTTATAAACTTCTGCCAATCCATGCTCTTGTAATCGCCCTGTCCTTGTCTCCACAGATTTAGTTCTTCCATCGTACGCGTAGTAGAACCATACGTATTCAGGTCAGCCTGCATACGTCCTTCATAGAATTCAGCGGCATTGGCTACTTCAGGGTAACGCAAAAAATTCTGGATACCGAAATAACCGGTAGCGCTAATCTGGTTCTTTTCCCCACGACGTCCTGCTTTTGTAGTAACAAGAACAACACCATTAGCAGCACGTAAACCATAAATAGAAGCGGAAGCATCCTTCAAAACAGAAATACTCTCGATATTGTTAACATCGATATTGTTAAACTGAGCTTCTTCGGACGGTATACCATCTATAACATACAATGGCGTACCCATGTTACGAATCTGAATTTTAGCATTACCTCCGGGGCGTCCATCTGACTGACGGGCTGTAATACCAGCCACTTTACCCACAAGAGCACCTGCTGTAGTAGGAGTTACAGTACGGATTAATTCTTCTGACCTTACATTGCTTATAGCTCCAGTCAATGAACTTTTCTTTTGCGTTCCGTATCCCACAACTATCACTTCATCCAAAATCTCGCTATCTTCCCGCAAAATGATTTCGAAATTTTTGGTATTTCCTATTGTAACTTCCTGTGAGGCATAGCCAATATAAGTAAGAACTAACGTTCTACCTCCATCAACATCTAAAGTAAATTTTCCATCCAAGTCCGTGATAGTACCCAGGTTAGTGGCTTCTTTTACTACCACATTTACTCCAATCAACGGTTCTCCTGTTGCATCTTTTACAGTTCCGGTAACTACATTACTTTGTGCCATTGCCTGCCAACCCATAATGGTAAGCATCAATGTCATAACAGCACATCGGAAGAGTACTTTTTGTTTTTTTAGTTTGTTCATGTGCATTAAATTAATTCAGTTATTAATATCATTGATTAAATAATTAAAGCCTATTTCATTTTACTCGTTTTCCCCAAACAGAGAATCCGTGTTTCTCAAGCCCTGTAAATAACAGGGTGGTCTTTTCATTTTCCCAGTCTTGTCCTATATGCGGGATAAGTCCTTCGATTACCTCTTCTCCTAATTGAACGGTTAATCCTTTTTCAGGATCGTATTTCCAGTTTCCTTCTTGTTCACCTACGATTTTCCCATCTTCTTTGAATGAGTATAGAACGGATACGTTCACTTCATTCTCTCTCAATTCACCTTCTCCCCACAATATCTGTCCGGCCCATAGCTCCCGTTCATATTTGCTATCGTGTATCATTATGACCTCCCAGTCGCCGACAAAGTCAGCGGAAATAAATGATGTTTGAGGTATTGCGGCATACCGTTCGGGAGAAACAACCGGCCAACCGTCAGGCGTCCAGAATATTTCGCGTACGTGCAGATCCATCATGTGATTACCCGGAGATAAGCGCCCCTGGTGCATCAAATAATATGTTTCTCCGTTTTTCACTACACCGCAATGTGCTGTTCCAGCCCAACCGGGGTGATTCCTGAAACGATAGGGATGTGTCAGAATCGGATAATTGTTCGTTTCATCTTTCATATCAGCACCGAACATATCATAAAACGGTCCCTCAGGTTTATCGGAGCGTCCGACACGTACATTATAGGTAGTCATCAACGGATCGTATGATACAAACAGATAATATTGTTTTAATTCCGGATGATAGATAATTTCCGGAGCTTCAATATTATCCTTTTTCCCATTTGCACGGCGTGCTATGCAATGTCCCTGATCTCCTTCTTTTAATGCTAATCCGGTTTCAGAGTTTAACTGTACGGCATATAATCCGCCGAAATAAGATCCGTAAACCATCCAATGTTCTCCCTGTTCGGTAATTACTATACTTGGATCTATAGCATTCATCACTGATGTAGAATCCGTTTTTACAACACAGCCTTTCATTTCCCACGGGCCTATGGGAGAATCGGACTCTGCCAAACCTAAGTAAGAAATGGATTTTGCAAAAGCAGATACACAATAATACAAACGATATTTACCGTTGTATTCAACCGGATAAGGCGCCCATATATTAGTAGCTCCATTACCGTTGTTATTATCGTGAACATGTTTAACGGCTTCGGCAGGTATCTCTGGAAAAGCCCAACCCTGGAATTGCCAATTGACCAAGTCTTTGGATGTACGCACTTGTATGAATCCCATAGGAACTCCGGCTTCTTTTGCTTCCTCTTTGTTTTCACGGAAGATAGCATCTGTTGAATATATATAAAATGTATCACCTACTTTAAAACCGGCAGGATCATGAACATTGTATGTTCCCCACGATTTATAGTCTGCCATTGCTGATACGGCAGAGTAATCATCTGCCCACGGATTCGGGTTATTTTCCGGTGTAACAGGTGGTCTTTCCTGATTACAAGCAGAGATGGTAAGGGTTAGGGCTATCGCAAATACGATAGCCTTGATAAAAGATCTGTACATGCTCTTCTATTATTT
>DAMCDT010000370.1:641-2802 GCA_032058265.1 Tannerellaceae bacterium | reverse complement strand
CTTGGCGATATCGGAGCTGTTGCCGGTAAGCCTGTTATGGAAGGAAAAGGGTTATTATTTAAAATATTTGCCGGTATCGATGTGTTCGATATCGAGGTAGACGAAAAAGATCCGGAGAAATTCATCCAGACA
Source organism: Tannerellaceae bacterium (assembly GCA_032058265.1). Classification (GTDB taxonomy): domain Bacteria; phylum Bacteroidota; class Bacteroidia; order Bacteroidales; family Tannerellaceae; genus DFXE01. The sequence continues at coordinate 2,670 of DAMCDT010000370.1, read as the reverse complement.
GTGAAAGCCATATCTCCCACATTCGGAGGGATCAACCTGGAAGATATCAAAGCTCCTGAATGTTTTGAAATTGAAACACGCCTGAAGGCAGAGCTCGATATCCCAGTTATGCATGACGATCAACATGGAACTGCTATTATTTCAGGAGCAGGTTTACTGAATGCGCTTGAAATTTCAGGAAAGAAAATCGAGGACGTAAAAATAGTCGTGAACGGCGCCGGTGCCGCTTCTATATCATGCACCAAGCTTTACATTCTGTTGGGAGCACGAAAGGAAAACATTATTATGTGCGACAGTAAAGGAGTCCTTACCACTCGTCGTACAAACCTGAACGACTCCAAAAAGGAATTTGCCACTGATCTGAATATAAACACACTGGAAGAAGCGCTTGTTGGTGCTGATGTCTTTCTGGGTTTATCAGTTGCGGATGTGCTGACAAAGGAAATGGTACAATCGATGAATGATAATCCGATCGTATTTGCATTAGCTAATCCTAATCCTGAAATATCCTACAAAGAAGCAATGGCTTCACGAAAAGATATTATCTTCGCCACCGGTCGTTCTGACTATCCTAATCAGGTTAATAACGTATTAGGATTCCCTTATATATTCCGTGGAGCTTTGGATACGCACGCAAGCGCTATCAACGAAGAAATGAAGCTAGGCGCTGTAAAAGCGATTGCTAATCTCGCAAAAGAACCTGTGCCCGATGTTGTGAATGCAGCATATAAATTAAAAAGAACGACTTTCGGACGTGATTATATTCTTCCCAAACCGCTTGATCCGCGTCTGTTAACAGATGTTTCCATTGCAGTTGCCAAAGCAGCTATTGAGTCAGGCGTAGCACGTAAAACAATTTCAGACTGGGACTCTTATGCAAACCATTTGCGTGAAATGATGGGTTATGACAATAAACTGATCCGTTCATTTATGGATATGGCTAAAGGAAATCCGAAACGTGTAGTATTTGCGGAAGCCAATCATGCCAATATGTTAAAAGCCGCAGTGGAAGCCAAAGCCGAAGGTATCTGTATACCTATATTACTGGGAAATGAAGAACGCTTATATAAAATAGCTGCTGAAGAAAATTTGAATATTGATGACATTGAGATCGTTAATCTTCGCCATGATCGTGAAAATGATAGAAGAGTACGTTATGCGCAACTATTCTCTGAAAAGAAAGCGCGTGAAGGTGTTACTTTCAATGAAGCTTACGAAAAGATGGTCGACCGGAATGCCTTTGGTATGATGATGGTTAATACCGGAGAGGCTGATGCTTTCATAACTGGCGTTTACAGTCGTTATTCTGAAGTAATAAAGACGGCTGAACAAATAATTGGAATCCGTCCTTCATATAAGCATTTTGGTGCTATGAATATAGTTACCAGCAAGAAGGGAACTTTCTTTATTGCTGATACGTTGATCAACCGCCATCCTTCTGCGGAAGTTTTAAAAGATGTAGCCCGTCTGACGCATGATGCAGTTAAATTCTTCGCCCATGATCCTGTAATTGCAATGTTATCTTATTCCAACTTTGGCGCCGATAAACAAGGTAGTCCATTAAAAGCACATGAAGCAATTGAATATATACACGCTAACTATCCGGAAATTGTAATCGACGGGGAAATGCAGGTAAATTTCGCTTTCAATAAAAAACTACGTGACGAAACCTATCCATTCAATAAACTGAAAGGAAAGGATGTAAATACATTAGTCTTCCCTAATTTAAGTTCAGCAAACAGCGCTTATAAGCTCTTACTTGAAATGGGCATAGGAGAAACAATAGGGCCGATCCAGATGGGATTGAACAAACCTATCCACTTCACCGACCTTGAAAGTTCAACTCGTGACATCCTCAATCTTACAACTGTAGCTGTAGTAGATGCCATTGTACAAGAACAAATAGAAAAGGGAGAGTAATAATCAAATACCTCTAAAATAAAAAAGGTTTACTTTGCTTTACAGCTTAGTAAACCTTTTTGCTTAATATATATTGTTACTTAAATATTCATTGAAGAAATGCAGTTAT
>DAMCDT010000370.1:0-631 GCA_032058265.1 Tannerellaceae bacterium | reverse complement strand
CTGCGTTCATCTCTTCTACAAGGCGACGAATCTTAGCATTTAGTTGTTGGGTCATGGCTCCTTTACCCAGTGATTGGTAATGGTCAGCTTGATAACGCAACATCGCCAAAGTACGCATACTTTTCTCATTCTTTCTTGTCATCATAATTGTTAAAATTAATTTATACTTTCCTCTCTTGGAAAGCTGTTAGAAATAATAAAATAAACAATTCTCTTTTTGTTTTACACTACAAAGATAACAATATTAATTGAAATAATGTTTTAAAACATATCTTTTCAACATATATTTAACGTATGTTGACTAAAAATCTACTATTCTTAAATAATTTTCAGGTGTTTCAAAGCTTTTATAATGCCATCATCATCTACAGATGAGGTAACATAATCTGCTACCTGTTTGACTTCATCCTCAGCATTTCCCATAGCGACGCTGAGTCCGACATGTTGCAACATGGGAATGTCATTCCCTCCGTCACCAAACGCCATTGTTTCATTGAGGTCAATACCGAAGTATTCGATAATTTTATCAATACCAACCCGCTTACTTCCGCCTTTAGGAACAATATCTGTAAACAACGGCGACCAACGCATAGACTCACAATCCGGTAGTATTTTCATGATCCTTTCTTCC
>DAMCDT010000369.1:0-2818 GCA_032058265.1 Tannerellaceae bacterium | reverse complement strand
GTCCATTTTATTTCGGATATTGTTCCGGGAGCGCTCGTGGGACTTACTTTCGGCTACCTCGTTTATGTATTATATGTATATGTCCGGAAAAAAGTTGTGAAAGAGGCAAATGAGGTCCCGCCCGAATTAATCTATTCAGATAGAACAAAACAATTAATAGTTTTTGGGATTCTTATTACAGTTTTAATCCTTTTACTATTCAATGTTTCCTTAACTGCTTTTTTACGTTAAAATTAATATTCTATATGCCGTAAAGCATGTTTATTTCATACGATTTATTTGCACCAATTCCATATATTCACTAAGTTAGTGGCATCATTATAAAAATTAATAATAGTATTAACCTTCAAAATATTGAAGCCATGACAAAGACGATCACATTTAACGAATTACGTAGAATCAAAGACAGCTTGCCTGATGGAACCTCCCACCGTATTGCCGACGAGTTGGGAGTGTCAGTTGAAACAGTTCGTAATTACTTTGGCGGACAGAATTTCAGGGAAGGCAAAAGTTGTGGTATACACATCGAACCAGGACCTGATGGCGGTTTGGTTGTTTTAGATGATACTTCAATATTAGAGCGTGCGTTGGAAATACTTGATGAAAGTCGTATACCAACAGCACCTCAAGCGTAGAAAAATTCAATTTTGCTAGAAAAATCCCGCAACTGAAAAAATAGTAAGTTCCGGGATTTTTTTAATCCATCAACATTCTCTATATTTCTCTTGTTTAATCAATAAATGCATATAAATTATGGAAGATAAATTAGTAACGTTAGCGATTCACACCTTTGAAAAAGCTCAGATCTTAAAAACAATCCTTGAAACGGAAGGAATAGAAGTCTATATTCATAATGTTAATCAAATACAACCAATAGTATCAGCCGGTGTCCGCGTACGTATAAAAGAAAGTGACCTGCCGCATGCGCTCCGTATTATCGAGGATAATAAATGGCTCGAAGAAACGCAGGAAGAAGTTGAATGTAAGAAAGAAAAGAAAGTTTTAATTCCCGTCGATTTCTCTGACTATTCCATGAAAGCATGTGACGTAGGAATCAACTATGCCCATAAAATAGGAGGGGAAGTCATGATAATGCATGCCTATTTCAGTCCTTATTTTCCTACAAGCATCCCGTTAGGGGACTCATTGGCTTACCAGGTGGACGAAGGAGAAACTATCCAGCACATGCTGAAACGTATACGTAGCGATATGGAAAACCTAATCACACAACTCAACCGGAAGGTAAAGAATGGTGAGCTGCCAAAGGTAAAGTACGATTACATCCTGCGCGAAGGTGTGCCCGAAGAAGAAATACTTTCATACAGCAAAGAATATCATCCAGCATTGATCGTAATGGGTACCCGAGGCGCCAATCAGAAAGACATGGATTTGATCGGTAGCGTGACAGGAGAAATTATCGAAGTTAGTAAAGTCCCTGTATTAGCTATACCGGAGAATATGCCGTTTGAAGACCTAAGTCATGCGAAGAACATTGCCTTTGCGACTTCTTTCAACCAAAGGGATCTTATTGCTTTTGATGTGTTTATGTGCCTGATGCAAGGATTTGATATAAAGATCCATTTGTTTAATATATCTACAAGTAAAGACGAATGGAACGAAATTCGCTTATCAGGGATCAGAGATTACTTCAAAAAACAATATCCCGATGCAGATATCGAACATACAGTATTGGATGATGGTGATTTACTGACTGCCGTTGAAACATTTAAGGAAGAGAAACATATAGATGTAATCGCTATCACTACACACCGTAGGAATATACTTGCGCGAATGTTCAGGCCGGGTATAGCAAGAAAGATGCTTTTCCATACCGATACACCGTTATTAATTTTGCACGCGTAAATCGTATTAACTTTTATTAATATAAATTTAGAAACAAGACGAAACAATATAATTAACTCCACTGTTATGATAATGTAGATACTGAAATTAGAGTTCTAAAAGATATAAGTAGTAGTATTTGTTTTTTCATATAAGTAGAGTTTGTTATTTGTTTGGTCCGTGTGAAGCTGTGAAGCTTTGTACGGGCTTCTTTTTTTAGCTAAATTTAAAAAAAGAACGAACATCGTTTTTATAAATCATGTACATGATCTTGAAAAGTTACGGAAGCCACTTTTCGCATCCGTTTTTATCAGCTTAAAAAACTATACAATAAATTTCTATAATTACGATTATGTTTAATAGTATTTATGGAAATATGGAAAAACACTCTCTTCCCTGCAAATTAAGACTTATTTTTGGTAGTTTCGTGAAGTATGATCGTTGTTGCGCCAATGGTAATAATATCGCCCTCTTCAATACGGACTTGTTCTTTTTTTCCTACCAGCACATTGTTGAGGAATGTTCCCGTCAGGCTTGGGAAATCGCGTAATGTATAAATGAACCTGCCTTGTTTGTTTTCTTTGACATTGATCACACAATGTTTGCGTCCCATACTCGGATCGCTTGAAATAATCGCTACATCAACACCGTCTGTGTCTTTATTACGGCGTCCTATGACGTTATTCCCCAAAATTAAGGGCAATTCCTGTTTAAAACCAAAGCTGTTTTCAATTACTGAAATTGACCCGTAGGTAAAATCAGGTTCCTTCACTTCTTTTTCCTGCCCCGATTCTGTACGCACTACTTTCCTACCCAGCCGTATTTTAAATTGTGATCCGCATTGCGGACAAACAAAAGCCAGTACTTTACCTTCAGTATATTTAGTTTCGTCAAACGTGAGCTGATTATCGCACTTCGGACAAAAAATTCGTTTCATTTATTATTTCTTTTTCTGGATACAAAGGTACATAAATTT
>DAMCDT010000368.1:0-2864 GCA_032058265.1 Tannerellaceae bacterium | reverse complement strand
ACCCCGTTCTTTTATTTCCTGTGCCGATATGGTTTGGATTGTTTTACTTCTGAATTCCGCTGCGGGCATGAATACAGGCTCGTTTACAAATATTTCTACGGTTTCCGTAACAGTATCATCTTTACACCCGGAGAATATTCCAATAAAGATTACAGCTAATAATAAGATCCTTTTCATTTTAATTAGTTTTTAAAAGTTAATATATTGTTTAATTTCTAGAAATCAAAGCGGATTCCGGCATTGATACCAACAATCACATTATTTTCAGTTCGCGTACTTATTGGTTGTCCCGAATCAAAATAATATGAAATACGTGGTTCTGCATAAATACTGATGTCTTTATATAAACGATATGAAATACCTACTCCTCCGTTAAGCGACCATTGCATTCCATTGATGGATGTTTTAACGGTCGTATGATTAATCCTGTCAGAGAGAAACTGTTTTTGACGGTATACAGAACGTAACCCTTTTTCCATCATAGCGCCCCCTGACGCATATATATTCCATGAAGGATTATCCCATAGATTAAACACCAGGTTTACAGGTATACCTAAATAATGTAGTATTAAATCAGCCTCGTATCGGGTTCTATCTTGTTTTTTAAAGTGGGTCGATAGGCGTGTATATACCAGGCCGCTTTCTAACGCTATATTTTTAGCTATATTTTTACGTACCGAAAGACCAAATGATAAAGGTAAACCATGACTAAAGTCAGTGAAATCTTCCGGTTGTAACCCTCCTTCATAAATAGGAGGATAAATAATGTTTCCGTTATTATTTCCAGGGTTTGGATTCTCTGTGCCTAATGGGGGTTCAGCATCATAATATTTATCATTTAAAGATATATTACCACCTGAACCTAATCCGGCCGCAATTTGCCAGCTACCTTTATTTCCGGTCTTTGCAGACTTTATGTTATGAGCGAGTTGTTTATCGATAACAGATGGGAAATAGGTCTTGTCTGTTTCCGGACCGTTATTTTGAGGGGCTGTTTCCTCCGTTTTGGTATCTGTATCAATAACTGTTTCTTCCTGTATAATAGTTTCTAATAATTCTGTTTGACTTTCATTATCAGTAATATCTTCTATTACTTTTATTGGTGTTTGACGAACAGGTTTATGTTGTGATGAAGTTACCTTTGTAACAAGAATTTGATCCTCTTTTATCTCTTTATTAATAACAATCGGCGGCTGGATTTTATCGACAAAAGGTTCCTGGATAATAATATCCTCAGCAACCGGGGTATTATTAAAAAGAAGCACGACAGCAATAAGTATAGCAGCAGCTATTCCCGAGCTGACCCAGAATAAGGTTTTCCTGCGTTTAGGTTTTAAACGCGCCTCAATCTCATTCCAGCAATTCTCATCCGGTTGCAACGTATGGCCTTTTAGCCGTTGCCCGATGTATTCGCTGAAACGATCTTTAGATTCGTTTTGCCTTTTGCTGTCTGACATTTTCTTGTTCTATTAATAATTTTACACTTTTTTGTAAAGCATTCCTGGCGCGGATGAATTGCGTACGCGATGTCACTATATTAATCCCCAGCATTTCTGCAATCTCTCCATGTGAATACCCTTCAATAGCATACAAGTTAAACACTGTACGATAACCGGGTGGTAACTTAGCTACGCATTCCAATAAATCATCTGCCGAGAGTTGATCCAGAACGGACACATTGATATCCTGCAGGTTGTCATCATAATATTGAATGTCTACTTTGGACTTCAATGCATCCGTCTTTCTAAGATGTTCGAGAGCAGTTGTCACGAAAACCCGATGCACCCAGCCTCCGAATGAGCCAATATTGGAATACGTATGGATTTTAGTGAATACTTTTATGAAACCATCTTGTAACAGGTCACGCGCTGTTTCTTTGTCATTTACATACCGCATGCAAAGGCTCATCATGGTAGGAGCGTATGTCTCGTAAACTTTTTTACGAGCCCATGCTTCACCCCGCATACATGCTGCAATTAACGATTGTTCATCCATAATAGTTACGCTCTCTATCTAATAAGATGAAAACGTTAGGAGGAAAGTTGCACTTAATTGAAAATATTATTCTTTTATCAGTAGAATACTGCTCAGGATGGGATTTACTATGTCGGCTTTTTTAAATACCATTAAATGATCGCCTCCTTCAATAGGAATGACATTCTTCAGGCGATCGTACGGGAATATCTGGTCTTCGGTTCCATGGATATGATACAGATGTTCATGTTTGTTGTCTGGTTTCCAATCTGTAATTTGCTTGACAGCCCATTTGATATAAGTGGCATCTGTAATAGTCATAAAGTTAGTAAATTCTGAATTAGATGCGTGAAAAAAGAAATAATTGAAAGCATTAGTTATAAAGTCGGTGGAAGTATATATTTTATCTGGCATTCTTTCTACAAGATTTGCCATTTTAACGGCTTTAAATAAGACCGGAATTTCATCCTTATCCTTAAAGGAGGAAATAATTATATTCTTTTCGGGCTGTAAAAAACGGTTCATTTCCTGCATAATAACCGCTCCAAAAGAATAACCGACCAATATGAATGGACGGGACGTGTCGATCTGGCAAGTCATACGGCGGGTATAATCTGATAAGGACTCGTCCGGCTGAGGAGGCAACCATTCTATATATTGTTTGAGAAAACCTTTAGGAAGTACAATCTTATCGAACACTTTACAATTATAGCACATACCGGATATAAAGTAAACCGTCTTATATTTTCTCCGGCTTAACTGCCCAACCAATCTTCCTACCGATTTGAAAAGATTAAAAGGAAATTTGTCTGCTTCTTTGTTTCTCATAAGATGTTACAAACTTAGATAAAAATATGGGATTTATAAGCGAGTCTCATAAAAGAATAGCT
>DAMCDT010000367.1:0-2867 GCA_032058265.1 Tannerellaceae bacterium | reverse complement strand
GGAGATTCTCTATTCATTGGTATACAAAAGATACATACGGTTAAACATAAAGAAAAATACATTGTAGCATGGACACAGCAACTTTAATCAGTACACAACAAAGTGAAAAAGTATTTAAACAAATAAGCAATTTTGTTGCCGATATCATTGGACATGATGTAGTTGAAGAAATTGGAATATCCAAAGATAGTATCTTCACAAAGGGCTTGGAAATGGATAGTATAGAAATTGTCGCTTTTGCTGAAAAAGTAAAAAAGAAGTATGGACGTGAAATAGATTTTATTTCATGGATCTCTAAAATGGAATTCCAGGAGTTGTATAATTTATCTGTAGGCCAGGTTGTTGATTATATAGTTAGCGGAGATGATTCAAATTAATAACAACAAATTGAATATACTGGAACTGAATGAAGACGCAACTGAAACAGTTGTGATGATTCACGGTATATTTACAAATTTGTCTGTTTATTATTTTTATATTGCTCAAGAGTTGGCAAAGAAGTATCATGTTGTCCTTTATGATCTTAAAGGACATGGCATGAGCGAGGTTGCTGATTCGGGCTATGACTTAAAATCAATGTCTGATGACTTGATGGGTATTTTATATGAGCTAGATTTAGCAAAAGTGCATTTAACAGGTTATAGTTTTGGAGGGTTAATTGCTTTATATATGGCTATTCACCATCCGGAAACGATTGATAAACTGGTAATAATTGAAACTCCGGATCTGAATGACGGTCAATCAAGGCCTTTGTTAGAAGGATATAATAAGCTTGTTTTAGATCAATACCTGAAGAGTTTGTCTACGTCAACCACTATAATACCAAGTCAAAGGAAGATCTATAAAACACATCAACAAGTCCAATTTTTATTTGAGCATACAACATTGAAAGACGATTTAAACCGGAATCTGGATTTATTTGATAAAATAAAAGAGAATCCGATTGAAAATGAAGTTCTTTTATTGTATGCTACACAAACGGAATGTGATAATGCCGCAAAGTTTTTGCATCAGCATTTAAAAAGATCTTCCTTATATTATGGAAAAGGTGATCATAGTATACCTGTACAGAATCCCGAATGGATTGTTGATAAAATGATGGAATTCCTTTAATTACTTCAGATGAAACTATAAGTAGCCCGTATGTTTGATTTAGATAACTGGACAGAAATATTCTCTTCGATAAGAAAGAATAAGTTAAGAACTTTTCTTACCGGATTCTCTATTTCGTGGAGTATTTTTATGTTCATTGTTTTATTGGCTTCAAGCAATGGTGCAAAGAATGGAGTAATGACAACTTTTGGCAGTAGAGATGTTAATAGCATTTCTATATTTGGACGTACTACCTCTATGCCGTTCAGGGGACTTTCCGACAACCGCAAAATAGAACTGGATAAAAAAGACTTTGACCTGATAAATAATAAAATACTTCAGAAAGAGTTTATTTCTCCCTGTATTAATACCGTTGCAACGGCAAGTTATAAGAGTGATTTTACATCCGCAACGTTAGTGGGCGTATATCCTGAATACACACATATTAACGGAATAAAGATAAAAGATAAACAAGGACGGTTTATAAGTGATCTGGATATTGAAAAAAAACGGAAGGTGGCTGTCATCAATCAACGACTGAAGGATGTATTATATCAGGATAACGACCCTGTCGGACAAGATATCATTATAAATAAACTTCGTTTTAAGGTAATAGGTGTTTTCGACGAAACATCGTCTACTGATATCGAAAAGGCATACATTCCTTTTTCTACATCACAATTGCTGTTTTTTGGAGGTTGGGGTTTTACAAGCCTTGCATTTACAGTAAAAAATCTGGATAGTAAAAAAAGCAATGAACAATTTATTAAAGACCTGAGGACTCGCCTAAGCGTGCTGCATCAATTCGATCCAGAGGACGAACAAGCGGTTGATTTTTCAGATAAACTGGATACATATTTGCAAACGTTGGGAATATTCAATGCAGTTAATGTTTTTATATGGGTGATTGGCATTGGTACTTTGTTTGCAGGGATTGTCGGGATTAGTAATATCATGCTTATTACTGTGAGGGAACGTACCCGTGAATTTGGAATCCGAAAGGCATTAGGCGCCAAACCTTTCTCCATACTTATTAGCATTGTAACGGAATCTGTAGTTATTACGGCCATGTTCGGCTATCTGGGGCTGTTCGTTGGGATAGGGCTCAGCAAGCTATTTGACTGGTTTCTGGAAAATAATACGGAATTATCATCATTGGCTATTTTTGAGAATCCGTCGGTGAATATTTCGACTGCCATAGGAGCTATGATTATTTTAATAATTACAGGCGTATTAGCCGGTTATTTTCCGGCACGGTTGGCGGTAAAGATACCTGCTGTAGAAGCAATGAGGGCAGAATGATATGTTCGATTTAGACAAAATACAGGAAATATGGATCACTATTACCCGTAATAAGGTCAGGAGTCTTCTAACTGCTTTCGGGGTATTTTGGGGTATTTTCACTTTAGTCGTCATGATCGGGTCAGGAGGTGGATTGGAACGTGGCGTTATGAAAGGAGTGAAAGGATTTGCTACGAACTCTTGCTTTCTTGGCTCCGCTCCTACCGGTATTCCCTATGGAGGATTTCAAAAAGGAAGAGCCTGGGATATAAGGAACAAAGATATCACGATTCTTATGGATTCGGTTCCTGAAATAAAATTCCTGTCACCGGTATTATGGGGACAGGTTGCGAATAATAATATTGTATATGAAGACCGCAACGGTACATTTCATGTAAAAGGCCTCTACCCCAACTATGCGCAGGTAGAAACCCAGCAACTCTCTTTTGGCCGCTTTATCAATGATATAGATATTGCTAATAAGAGAAAAGTTT
>DAMCDT010000366.1:0-2902 GCA_032058265.1 Tannerellaceae bacterium | reverse complement strand
AAGTATTCAAATGATCGGATAAAAGATTGTGTGTTTATTCAAAAAAGGTTTATTTTGTGCTCTATTTAAATGAACACAGATGAACTTTATAAAAACAAATATCCCCGGAGTGTGGATCATTGAACCGAAAGTATTCAATGACACCCGGGGATATTTTTTTGAATCTTTTAAAAAGACGGTCTTTGAAGAACATGCCGGTGAAGTTAATTTTATTCAGGATAACGAATCATGTTCGTCAAAAGGCGTGCTCAGGGGATTACATTATCAGCTTAACCCTTATTCACAGGCTAAACTGGTGCGTGTAATTAAAGGGTCAGTCCTAGATGTGGCTGTGGATATCCGGAAAGGTTCGCCCTCCTTTGGACGGCATGTGGCTGTGGAACTCTCCGCCGATAATAAACGTCAGCTCTATATACCGCAAGGATTTGCTCACGGATTTCATGTATTGGAAGATGATACGATATTCACCTATAAGGTTGATAACCCTTATGCACCGACACATGAACGTAGCCTCCGGTATAATGACCCCTCATTGCAGATCGATTGGATGATTACTTCCGAAGATAAACTTATCCTTTCCGATAAAGATAAGCATGCCCCGTTATTAACAGAGGCTGAATATAATTTTGAATATAAATAAAACCCATAAATATATGAAAACATATCTGGTTACCGGTGCTGCCGGATTTATTGGTGCTAACTTTCTAAAGTATATGTTAGCTACATATCCTGATATTAAAATCGTGGCGCTTGACCTGCTGACTTACGCCGGTAATCTGAAGACGATTGAAAAAGACATAGATAACGATCGTTGTATTTTTGTAAAAGGGGATATTTGTGACCGCACATTGACTGATAAATTATTCTGTACGTACGAATTTGATTATGTGGTGAACTTCGCGGCTGAAAGCCATGTAGACCGCAGCATAGATAATCCGCAGTTATTCCTCATTACGAACATACTGGGTACGCAAAACCTGCTGGACACTGCCCGTTATTACTGGGTAACCGGAAAGAATGACGCCGGATACCCCGAATGGAAAGACGGTGTTCGTTTCCATCAGGTATCGACAGATGAGGTATATGGTAGTTTAGGCGCCGAAGGATACTTCACCGAAAAGACACCTGTCGATCCTCACAGCCCGTATAGCGCTTCTAAAACCAGTGCGGATCTGTTTGTACAGGCTTACGCGGACACATACAAAATGCCTGTGACCATTACCCGTTGTTCAAATAATTACGGTCCTTACCATTTTCCGGAGAAGCTGATCCCGCTGATCATTAAGAACATCCTTGAAGGTAAGCCCTTGCCTGTATATGGTGACGGTACTAACGTACGGGATTGGTTGTATGTAGAAGACCATTGCAAAGCCATCGATGCCGTACTTCACAATGGTAAACCGGGAGAAGTATATAATGTAGGCGGACATAATGAAAAGCAAAATATTGAAATTGTAAAGCTCACTATCCAGACTATCCGCGATATTATGACAAAGCAACCTGAATACCGCAAAGCTTTAAAGAAGCAGGAAAAGGATGCAGACGGACAAATTTCCATAGAATGGATCAACAACGACCTGATCACTTATGTTAAAGACCGCCTCGGACACGATCAACGGTATGCCATCGATCCGGCAAAAATAACTGCTGAATTAGGTTGGAAACCGGAAACACGCTTTGAAGATGGTATTGTTAAGACGATCTACTGGTACCTGGATAACCAACAATGGGTGGATGATATACTGACAGGCGATTATATCAGTTACTACGATCACCAGTATAATAAACGATAAAATATGATTTGTTTGAAGAGAAATTATTAAGCGGTAAGGTTCTCTTCAAACTTTAAAAGCTTTTCTTTCTCTCCCGCCAATAATAAGATATCACCTTCTTCAAAGACAAAAGACGGCAGGATGCTGACAATCGATTCTTCGTCACGTTCGATATTGATTATCATACATTCTGTTTTTTCCTGAATACTGAGTTCCTCTATTGATTTTCCTATCATCAACGAATCAGGTTCTACAACATATTGCGAAAGATTCATCTCAACTTTAGGTTCGTCTTCAATGTCATCCACCCTGTTTGCTTCAATTACTTTCATCGTATTTTGTATATCATCATCCGCACCGGCAATGATCAGTTTGTCATACGGATAAATACGTTCGTTGGCATCAGGTATATTGATTTTCTTGTTTCCACGGATAATGGTAACGATACTCACCCCCATTCGTTTACGGAAGCTCAGTTCCCGCAGAGTTTTTCCTACTTTAGGTGAAATAGGCGATACATCGATTTCTTCCAGGTGAATGTCCCTCGATAATAATGTCGTAGCTAATTTAGGATTAATAGGAGCGGCATTTTCTTCATACAATTGCTTCGCATGAAGATTTTCAAGGAAACGGGCTTCAATCCGGCGCGATTGTGTTTTAAATCCCTGGGAATAAATAATGATAGCTATCGATGCCATAGAGACAATGACTAATAATAAAGTGGCGCGAGGAAACAGTGGAGCCAGCACCATCATAATCAACGCGCTGGCAATACCAACCCTTAACACGGTAAGTGAGATCAATGCCCCCCGGTTGAAATGATTATCATCCCACAAGTTGCGGAACTCCGCGGAGCGGTTCTTCTTCATCATGATCGCACGTAAAAATGGCGCCATAAGCAATAACGCAAGTACAGCTGATAAAATACGCCCTAAAAGCCCATGAACATGTTGGGTAATAAAAGGAGTAGTGAATTGTTCGCAAATAAATACGATTGCCAGTGATATGGTTGAATAGATTGCCAGTAACTGAAGAACACTTTTCAATAATTTATTCCAGTCGTTCTGTTTATTAACTGTTTTAAGTCCTGTGGCTGCATAACCGTCTATTATTTTGTGCCATTTCTTTGG
>DAMCDT010000365.1:0-2954 GCA_032058265.1 Tannerellaceae bacterium | reverse complement strand
TTATCTATTTCTTTTGTCCCGGTATAATTAAACGTAAAAAGAAAAAGGGAAGCTCAACAAAGAAAAATGTTTCACTCATGAAGCATTCTTTAAAGTGGCATAATAAAATAGGCGTTCTTTTTCTTGTTTTCTTTTTACTGCTTGCTATTACAGGAATGTTCCTTCGGCCTCCCCTGCTGATTGCGATTATACGATCGCAAGTTAAGGCAATACCCGGAACGATCCTTAATAGTGATAACCCCTGGCAGGATAAACTCAGGATGCTCCGCTACGACACAACATATAATGAATGGATAATTTACTCTTCCGTAGGTTTTTATCGTTTGGATAATTTATCTTCAGTTCCTCAAAACATTATAATAACACCTCCTGTCAGTGTTATGGGTGTTACTGTTCTGGAACAAATAGATAGTACCGGATGGCTCGTCGGTTCATTTAGCGGTCTATATTATTGGGACAGTGAAGATGATATAATTGTCGATTGTTATACGGGAAAATCGGTAGAAGGTATTACACGCGGCAGACCTGTCGCAAATAATCCGGTAAGTGGATATGCCGGAGATTTTAACGAAGGTAAAAAGATCATTTTTGAATATAACAAAGGAGCAGTGGTGTTCGATTCGAATAATAATTTTGCTTCCATGCCGCAGGAGATGGGAAACAAAAAGATGTCGTTATGGCATGTTTGCCTGGAGTTGCATACCGGAAGACTTTATTATCCGCTTATCGGTCCTTTTGCAGATATATTTATATTCTTATTGGGTTTGCTTACTACGTTCGTATTAATCTCCGGGTATATTATTTACAGAAAACAGCATAAAAGGATTAAATGACCGGTAATCCTACCTGTTTTATTGTCCGTTTCTTCTGCTTTATTCGATTCCATTGTTTACTTTTGCAGCCTGAAAAATGAATAAATGAATACAAAACTCAAAGGTGCGATATATGGTATTGTCTCAGCTATCAGTTACGGTACCAATCCGTTAGGTGCTTTATTTTTATATAAAGAAGGAGTAAACGTCAACACTGTTCTATTTCACCGCTTTTTTCTTGCTGCGATAATCCTGGGAGGATTGATGCTTGTGCAAAAGAAATCTTTTAGTGTTACGAAAAAGGAATTATTGATATTAAGCAGTTTAGGCGTTCTTTTTGGAATTTCCTCCCTCTCTTTATTTACCAGTTTCCATTATATGGATGCCGGGATAGCCTCAACAATCCTATTTGTTTATCCGGTTATGGTAGCTGTTATAATGGCTGTTTTCTTCAAAGAGAAGATATCTGTTATAACCGTATCATCCATTCTTTTAGCGTTATGCGGGATCGGCCTTTTATATAAAGGTGATGGAAATACCACATTGAGTACGGTCGGCGTCTTGCTTGTGATGGTATCTTCCCTGAGTTATGCGATCTATATAATCATTGTTAATAAATCATCCGTAATAATGTCATCCGTAAAACTGACATTCTATGTATTATTATTTTGCATGTTGACAATTACTCTTCATTCATTTAGTAGTGAAGCAAACAACCTACACATACTAACGACCCCTTCTATGTGGATGTGGGCTATTATGCTGGCATTAGTTCCTACTATTATTTCACTGATCACAATGGTTAAAGCTGTACATGCTATCGGATCTACACCGACAGCTATCATGGGAGCATTGGAACCACTTACTGCGGTGATTATAGGGATAACTATATTTGGTGAAACATTTACCATACGGTTGGCTATTGGAATATTAATGATATTACTGGCTGTAATACTTATCATAGCCGGTAAATCAATAAAACCGCAACAATTGATCATTTCTATTAATAACAACGCTCAAAGGGTTCTGAAAAAATATTTCAGATGGAAGTAATTCTGTTTTACTTTTACTATAAAGAGAAGGTGTCTTTGTAATGCAAGACACCTTCTTTAGTTTGACACGTTTATACAGAACAGCAAATCTTTACCCCCAAACATATATGTAAACGAACTAATCATACATGTAACTGTTTGTATGTTTACGTATCCTTCCTCAAGCCTCACGGCGATGAAAATGAAAAAATGATTTTAATAAGTTTTGATTACTCCTGCAAATATAATGCTATTGGTTATAATAATATGAACAAATAAAAGCAAATTTATAGCTGAAATATACTGAATTTATACAAAATCTAACTACTTTTATAGACATGTATAACTGAAAAATACTGAAATCACCATTAAAACCCGATCAGCCGTTATGTTTAAAGAATTATTCAATAAAGGTAAAAGGAAAGTCGATACCGTATCGGATCTCCGTACACCGATGTTATTCTACTCTACTCTTTTCTTTACCATCGGAATGCTGTTCGACTTATTCTTTTATATCCGTTACGATAAGATGTTACTTTTTCTGCTTAATGGAATAGGTATTTTAACCGTTCCGCTAATCTGGATATTATACCGATCCAATAAAATCGACGCGAATCAAGCCGTTATTTTCCACGTATGGGCTATAGCAATGAATCTATATTTAAGTATTTTCAGCGAGGCATCATATCCAAGTGTAGATGCCGAAAAAAATATACTACTAATCATGTCGGTCTGTATTATTCCATCTATTCTGGCGGGAATGACTACCGTACGGTATATGCCGCTCTTAATATCGATGGGAGCCCTTATTTGTTATACAATAGCCGGTATTTATATGGAAGACGGAATGATGTTGCAAAGTATCCCAATACTTTCACTGGTATTAATAGGTGCATCTGTTTCGATATGGCACTTATTGGATATATCCCGCGAGATTGAACGGAATAATATCAAGGCACAATATGAAGAAGAACAGCTTATCCGCTTTTTCAGCCTTGAACCAAAACAATGGCAGATGATAAAAGAAGGTCAACTAAACAAAGAACAATCTGAAAAAATACTTTTAAAACTGGAGAAAAGAACCCGTCAGAAATTACTTCTTCAATTAAAA
>DAMCDT010000364.1:0-2972 GCA_032058265.1 Tannerellaceae bacterium | reverse complement strand
ATGAAAGTAAGGGAAATATCCTTGCCATGAACGATCCGGAACGATTGGTCATCGTACAAGGTTTAGATGATTATATTATTGCAGAATCCGGAAACGTTCTTCTCATCTGTAAAAAAGATGATGAACAACGCATCAAACAGTTTATGGCTGATGTTCAATTAAAATACGGAAAAGGTTATAACTAACTAATCAGTATAACGGCAATTTTAAGCCTTCATAAGCAAGTATTGTTCCCGGGAAAACTTTATCAGCTTCTTTCTTGAGTAAAGTCTCATCGTCGTATCGGGCTGAAAAATGCCCGATCACTAACTTCTTTACACCAGCCTGACGAGCTATTTCTGCCGCCTCGCCAGCAGTAGAATGATATGTTTCATTTGATCGTGCTTTATCTATCTCTGCAAAAGTTGCTTCATGGTATAATAGATCCACTTCTTTTATTATTGGGACAATGGCTGGATAAAAAGCTGTGTCTGAACAATAAGCATATTTCTTAGATGGTTTGGCGGGACGTGTCAAACGTTTATTGGGAATAACCTCGCCCTCAGGAGTAATATAATCATCACCTTGTTTAATACCCCTTAGATATTTTACAGGTATTTGATAGAAATCCGCCATTTCACGTATTAAATGAGCTTCCTTTTGTTTTTCTTCAAATAAAAAACCACAGGTGGGTATCCGGTGCTTCAATGGTATTGAATAAACTCTCAGGGAACGATCTTCCATGATAAGACTATATTTATAGGTATCAATGGGGTTAAAACGGACTTCAAAAGATAATCCTTTGCCGAATAAATGTAAAGTGGAATCCAGATATTCACCAACCTCCTTCGGTCCATGAATAAACAGATCCCCTTTACGGCCTAACATCGCCAGTGTATTAATAAGGCCGGGTAAACCAAAACAATGATCGCCATGTAAATGTGATATAAAAATATGATTCAACCTGCTAAACTTAATCCGCATGCGGCGCATTTGAACCTGAGTTCCTTCACCACAATCAATCATATATAATTTATCCCGTAGATTTATAATTTGAGAAGTTGCCAAATGTCTGGTTGTTGGCAAAGCTGATCCGCAACCCAGAATATTGACATCAAAATCTGCCATATCTTCGATTTTCTATGAATTGATTACAAATATATCATAAAAAGTGTCGAATTATAACGAAGTTCTTGAAAAAAAATAACCAAATGTGTTGGTTAGGAATATTTCATTCTCTATCTTTGTAGCTAAATAGAAAAATATTATAATAGTCTTAAATTAGGACTTAATTATATTTTGTTCTAAACCTTAACTAACTTTTTCTTTTTGTTTAAAACGGTTAAATGTAGAAACGGCCCGGCGTGAGCTCCGCCGTTTCCTTTTTTTATATACTAACATGAATTCCCGCATAAATGTTTAAACCACAAAAAATGAAAAAGGGAGGAAGTTTTCACCTCTCCCTTTAATTGTTTAGAAAAAACAGATGGATTAAATCAATATGTATGTTCTCCTTCTTCCATTTCTTTGCTATTTATCTTACGCAGGTCTAATGCTCTCCATGCATAGAAGATATAAGCAAGTACAAAAGGAATCAGAAGAGAAACATAACTCATAACTTTTAATGTAAAGAAACTCGAGCAGCTGTTCTCAATAGTAAGTGAACTTTGCAAATCTACGAGTGACGGATAATAAGCAGTATTATTCCAACCAGCACACAAGAACAAAGCCAATACAGTCAGCACTGTGCCTGTTCCGGCAAACCATATACCTTTATTCCAATTAGCCGAAAAAATAGTTTTAATAATACCGAATAATACTCCGACTACTCCTACAAGTAAAACAACAAGTACTACCGGCATCTGTATCAGGTTAAAGAAATATTTATACGGCTGCATAAATACTTCCTTAGTATCCGGATTAACGGCAAAACCATCCTGAAGCAATAAATGAACAAGGAATGTTAAGAAGAAAACAAGGAAAAGAGCCGTCTCTATAATAAGTTGTTTCCGTGATCTTTTCTGAACCTCATCATCACTGATATTATTGACAAAATACAATAAAGCTAATACACGTGAAAGGAAAAATACAGCTAATCCCAGGCATACATCCCATATTACGAATGCAGCTTCCAATCCATGCCACTGCGTAGCCCAACGAGATATCACCGGCATTGCAACTTCGGTAAGCTGCTCTTTATTAACAATGAATTCCGCTCCATTGAAGAATGTTCCTACAGCCGTTCCCAACAAGATAGGACCCAGCACTCCGTTAATTATAAGGAAAATCTGATAAGCCTTCTTCCCCAATAAATTACCTTTCTTATTCTGGTACTCGTATGATACTGCTTGAAGCACGAAGCAAAGTAAGATTAATATCCATACCCAGTAAGCACCGCCGAAACTGGTAGAATAGAATAATGGGAAAGATGCGAAAAATGCACCACCAAAAGTAACCAATGTGGTAAAAGTAAACTCCCATTTCCTTCCTGTCGAATTCAGGAGCATCTTTTGTTGTACTTCAGTCTTACCGATTGTAAATAGTAGGGATTGTCCTCCTTGAACAAATAGCAGGAAAACCAATAATGCACCTAACAGTGATATAAGGAACCACCAATAATGCTGTAATAATATATATGTACTGTCCATGATGTTATTGTTTAAATGTTATTGTTCTGATACTTTAGGACCTTTCTTAATCGCTTTAACCATAATTCCTATTTCAGCAATCAGAAAAACTGTAAATAATGCGAGAAATACAAAGAAGGTTATCTGTACCGAAGAAACCTGTAATTTTGAGATAGCAGCCGTTACAGGTAGAATATCCTGGATTGCCCATGGCTGGCGTCCGAATTCCGCAACCATCCATCCGGCTTGACCCGCAATGTAAGCTAATGGCACAGACAATAAACATACCCAATGCAACCAACGTTTATCTTCAAATTTATCTTTATATGATAACCAGGTCGCTATAATAAATAGCAGAATAAAGAA
>DAMCDT010000363.1:0-2989 GCA_032058265.1 Tannerellaceae bacterium | reverse complement strand
TTGTCTTAATGGCGCAAAGGTAATCATTATTCCGATAAATAAACCGAAAGAACAGACTTTATTACTCATGGAGAAGTAAAAGCATAGACATTTCCACCGAAGTCGAAAGCAACCAGTGTATTTCCGGATACGGCAACCGATCCGAATACAGGAGCGCCGGTCGAGTGTTTCCATACCAACTCTCCACTTTCTTTATTTATACCATAAAGGACTCCATCTGAAGCTCCGAAATAGACGATATCGCCTGCCAATACAGGACTTGTTTCGACAGTAGCAGAAACTTTCCGCGTATACGGAGCCGTGTAAACAAGAGCATCTCCCGTTTGATATTGCCATTTGATTTCCAGTGTTTCCCTGTCTACTGCTATCAGTCCATTATTCACGGAACCGAAGATAATTTCCTTGTCAGTTAAAAGAGGTGTCGACGTTACATCGAGGCTAAACGGATATTCCTTACGCACAATAACATTCCCGTTTAATGGATCTATGATAAAAAGTGATTTCCCCGAAGTGATATACAAAAGGTTATTATGTATAGCGGCGGACGCACCCCTGTCAGTAATACCGTTTTTATCTAAATGCCATTTCAATTCACCCGTCCTGGCATCATTACCATATAAACCTTTCCATTGTGCAGAGCCTATCAGCATTCCAGCCCCTAACGTAAGCGTGGAAGTTGCTCCCTCACCCTGAAGCCATTCGCGGCTGCGCCATACACGATCGCCTGTTTCCGTATGTAAGGCACACAATCCGTTGCCCGTTCCTGCATAGATAATTCCGTTCGAAACAACAATGCCTTCTATTAACGCCGGTAATCCGTTTACTTGTAATTGCTTTCCCCATTTCAGGCTGCCGTCCATCGTTTTAATAGCATATAATGTACCTTGTGCTGTCTGTGCATAAACCGCATCATTTTCGACAACAATCGTATTTTTAATCGAATTATCCACATAATATTTCCAGATGATCTGCCCGGTCTGCCCGTTCATAGCAAAAATAAAAGCCTTCCGTTTAAAATCTTCATCTACCGACGCGCCATAAACCGTTCCTTTATAAATAACCGGAGAGGTCATAAAGATATTAGCACCTACATTATTAATCCATGCCATTTTAAGCGGGGGAGCAACCGTGGCTTCACTGATACCTTTGTGTTCTGGATTACCCAATAAGTTAGTCCAGTTTTCCTTTAAATAAGTAAGAGGTTTACGGTTACTGTATGGAAAACTAATTTCTTTAAAGGCCTTTTCGCCATTTTCAAAAGTGGCGTTTACTCTTACCGTAATGTTTTTTCCTACTAACTGATGGCTCAAAGAAAGATTATCTTTCCATGTCCAGTCTGTCATTTGTGATAGTTTACGGTTCGAAAAAAGCTTTTTACCATTAACCAAACAGGTAAAGGTAACTTCTTTAGTGGGGGATACCGAATGATAAACATTTACCGTTAGAGGTACAACTCCTGAAGTATAAACGGGGAAACCATCCGGTCCGGGCGAAGCTATTTCAATATGTTTATCAAGATATGTATATCTTAACCGACTGGAAATATCGCCTTTCCTGTCAATATCGATCACACGAAAGGCATTGGTCGAATGATCTATTCCTCCCTTATCAACGGTGCTTGTGCATATCGTATAAACATTTCCCTGCTTTTTCATATAATTGATATGCCAGTGGCCATAAATCCAGGCTTTCAGATTATGAGCATTCAGGTCGACCACTTCCGTATCGCTGACACCATATAGGAACTTATCACTGTCGGTTAGGAGATCGTGACTAAATACAATAACCGGCTTTCCTAACGGTACATGACGCAGGTCATTCTTTAACCAGTGGTAAACGTCTTCTTTAGTATAGGAAGGCTTATGGTCGCCACTCAACATTGGGGTTACAATATAGTGTGTATTTCCTACATCGAACGAATAGAAAACCGGACCGTATAATTGCTCGAATAATTCCTCGCCATACTTCCCTTCCACCAGATCATGATTTCCTATGCAGTAGAACATCGGACGTCCCATATTGACCGTATTCATCAATCCGGTATGTTCCCTCAATCCTTTTTCATAACAAATATCACCGGTATGAATAATAAAAGCGGCTTCTTCATTACGGGCATAATCGCGAACGTTATCTACCCAATCCGCATGTCCTTCCGTATTGAATATTTCTGTATCGGTTATGTGGACAAACCGGTGGCTTCCATCCGAATGTATACCGTCATTGTATGTTTGCAGGCCAAAATCGTAAGATGATATTTCCGGTGAAATAGAAATATAGTGTTTATTGTTTGTTTTATACCCCGAAGGAGTAGTGATAAATATAAACCGCTCTTTATCATGTCCCGGTAGGCGGAAAGAACCGTCAGCAGCCGTTTTTACAACATTCAGCCCGTCCGATATTATTACATTCTCCAATGTTTTTTCATCATTATCAAATTTGCCGTTTTTATTTTTGTCAATAAATACCCTGCCCGTATATTCCTCAGCCTGCCCTATCATTCCGCACAGGCATAGCAACCCAATAAACGCTTGTCTCATCTGCATTTTCAAAAATATGTATAAGCGACAAAGATATCTAAATTGGATGGTAACTTATCTTATAAATATAAAAAAGTAATGATGCAAACTTTTATGAATCGGTCAACAGCCCCCTTACGGAAAATGAAATTGTAGTATACCATCTGGGCAACACAACTTTAGAGAAAGGATATTTTGGCGTATATAAACGAACCGGAACATTTTATTAACAAATAAAGATATGGAAGTAACTATCTGCAATA
Organism: Tannerellaceae bacterium; assembly: GCA_032058265.1. Classification (GTDB taxonomy): domain Bacteria; phylum Bacteroidota; class Bacteroidia; order Bacteroidales; family Tannerellaceae; genus DFXE01. The sequence goes on along the minus strand of DAMCDT010000363.1, from coordinate 210 downwards.
CTTTGGGAACAATAATCTATAAAGTACGGTTATTAGCTAATCAGGATCAATTGATACCGACAGACCTACCGGTAGGAATATATCATTCGCGCCGAGTATAGTTATAAGTAATAAACCTGTCGTGAGATAGCTTTTCATTTTCACTTGAATTAATGGGGGCTGTCCAAAAAGTTGGATAGCCCCTTTAGTATTTGGTTATTTCGTTAAGAA
>DAMCDT010000362.1:0-3016 GCA_032058265.1 Tannerellaceae bacterium | reverse complement strand
AATTTGATAGGTTTGATAGTTGTGTTTTTAGGATTTATTTTAGGTAAAAATATTGTATCTTTGATCAAATGAGGAAAGAAGAAAGATATAAGGGGGTCATAGGCTGGTTTACAGAAAATGTCCCAATTGCTGAAACAGAATTAAATTATACTGATCCCTACCAGCTATTAATAGCTGTTATCCTTTCCGCGCAATGTACGGATAAAAGGGTGAATATGATCACTCCGCCATTGTTTGAGGCTTTTCCTACGGCTGAAGTAATGGCAGAATCAACACCGGAGGTGATTTACGAATATATTAAAAGCGTTTCTTATCCGAATAATAAAGCAAAGCATTTAGTCGGAATGGCTAAGATGCTTGTGAATGATTTTAATAATGTTGTTCCTTCAGACGTAAATGAGTTGCAGAAGTTACCGGGTGTCGGGCGGAAGACAGCAAATGTAATTGCTTCGGTAGTGTATGACAAACCGGCTATGGCAGTAGATACGCATGTATTCCGTGTCTCAAACCGGATCGGGTTAACGAACAATAGTAAGACGCCACTAGAAACGGAAAAAGAACTAGTCAAGCATATCCCTGAACATCTTATCTCTAAAGCACATCATTGGCTTATACTTCATGGACGGTATATTTGCATAGCACGCAAACCAAAATGTGAAGAGTGTGGGCTGAAACAGTGGTGCAAATATTTCCTCAGGCAGAAATGAGAACTTATCTCAAGGAAATAATCATCAGTATAATCGCTATCATCTTTATGTCTTTGGCGATCTGGGTTTTTATCCGGTCTATGAAACAAGAAAAGTCTTTTGTGGATACGGATGTTTATGAAATGATTACTGCAGATGCTAATGCCTTATTGAAGATAAACCGTCCTTCGGTATTCGACCGGATGATACTGGCAAATCAGTCACTCAATAAAGTTTTTTCCTCAGAGATTCCCCCTGCATTTTTATCGATTATCCAGCAAGAAAGGCAGATTCAATCCGTTATTTTTTCATTCCATCCACAGGGAGTGATTTGTTTTATAATGGCGCCTCATAAAGCCATTCAGTCATTGGAAGAACATATCCTGCCGTCTCTATTTTATGATTACTCTCCAATGCAACAGGAAAGGGATAACATACAATATAAATACTATCCTGATACGGCAGGGCTTTTCCTATCATCCTATTCATCGCACACCTTATGGGTAGGTAGTTATAGCAGGAAATTACTAGAGAGAACGATAAATGATCAAACGGTTGAGGTAACAACCCCTGCTGATATAACTCATTTTCGGGGTAGTTTCGATCCAACTGCCTTAATGAATATCATATATCCGGTAAGTGATTTGGATTTATATGTTTCGTTGGATAATTCAAGAGAATGGAGATTGTCTGACAAATGGCTGGCTGCTGACTTGTTTATGAGTGATGATAATTTCTGTTGTTATGGAAGCCTTCCTTATTATTCGCGAGTAAGCGCTTCCGCTTATAAGGCGATGGGAGATACTATTTCTAAACGGATCAATAATTTATATCCGGAAATATCCTTTTCTTTTCAAATGAATAAAGAAGAAGAGAGTATTTATTTTACCGGTTGCTCCCCTGTAAAGGAAAACTAAAAAGAAACGGATAAACCATCATACGCCAGATGTACGTGCGGCGGCAGTTTCTTATCCACTTCGGCATGTAATCCCATACGGTGGCTCATGTGTATCAAGTAAGATTCTTTTGGTTGGATACGTGAAATGTTTTCCAGCGCTTCCTCCAGGCTTTCATGTGAAGGGTGTTCTTTCTGTCGTAATGCATCAATTATAAGGACATCTAATCCTTTCAGTTTATCATATTCTTCTTCCGGAATACTTTTTACGTCCGTCAGGTAAGCCATATTGCCAATCCGATATCCGAAGATTGGTAAACAGGCATGCATAATACGTACAGGAATAACGGGAATACCAGCAGCAATGAAAGGATCAATTGTAATGGAATGTAACTCCAGATTGGGTATTCCGGGATATTTATGTACCCGGAAAGCGTATGGTATCCGTGTTTTTATGGCTTCGGCTACATACTCTTCGGCAAATATATCAACCCCTTTCTCTGCACAGAACGGTCGCAGGTCATCCAGACCGCCTACGTGATCGTAGTGTTCATGTGAAATAAGTACGGCATCTAAATGATAGGTTTTACTGGTGATCATCTGCCAACGGAAGTCAGGGCCACAGTCGAGCAAAATACGTTTATTATCTGTTTCAACTAATACAGACGTACGTAAACGCCAATCCCTCGGATCTCTACTTGTACATACTTCACATTGACAACCTATTTCAGGAACTCCGGTGGAAGTCCCCGTCCCTAAAAAAGTAACTCTCATCATCCTACATATTTAACTTCCGGCACCAAATCGATATCAAACCGATCTTTTACAGCGGTACGTATACTTTCTGCCATTAAGGCGATCTCATGGCCTGTGGCATTCCCCAGGTTCACCAATATTAATGCTTGTTTTTCGTATATACCAACATCCCCATGGGTTTTACCTTTAAATCCGCATTGCTCTATTAACCATCCTGCCGGAATCTTTATGAAATCATTTTTATCGGTATGGTAGAAAGGTATCTCAGGATATTCACTCTTTAAGCTCTCGAACTGTCTTGCAGGAATAATCGGGTTAGTAAAGAAGCTTCCGGCATTCCCTGTTTTATTGGTATCAGGTAGTTTTTGTCTACGTATTTTAATTACCGCATCACGTATGGTGGTTAATGAAATCTCCGGATATTGCTTTAATACTTCTCTCAGATTACCATAAGAGAGGGAAAACTGAGGCGATTTGCTCAAACGTATGGTGATATACATGATTATATAAGGATCGTGATACTCATTTTTGAAATAGCTATTCCGGTAACTATATTCACATTCTTCATTGGTAAATATTCTTTTTTCGAAAGACAATTGGTTATACGCTTCTACTGTTTCGATAACATCTTTTATCTCTATACCATAAGCGCCGATATTTTGCACGCCTGCTGCTCCTG
>DAMCDT010000361.1:0-3120 GCA_032058265.1 Tannerellaceae bacterium | reverse complement strand
ATTCTTTTCATTGACAGTAAGAATCGTTTATGGATAGGAACCTATTTCGGTTTAAGTTGTATGGATATCGATACGGAATCTTTCATAAGCTTCGACATGAGCAGCGGGCTTAGTAATCAATCCATCTATTCAATCGCTGAAGACGAAGAGGGTACAATCTGGGTAGGTACGGCAGCAGGATTGAACAGATACAATGCTGAGAAAAATAACTTTACATATATATACCCTAAATCCCTCGAATATCATAGCCCCATCGTAAATGGTATATTACCGCATGGAGGGTATTTGTGGTTAAGTACTAATCATGGATTGATCCGCTTCAGGATTAAGGATGGAGAACTTAAACGGTATTTTGAAAATAGTGGTTTACAAAGTAATGAGTTTTTATTAGGATCATATTATAAAAGTCCCGAAGGACAAATGTTCTTTGGAGGTATTAACGGTTTAAACCTGTTTTATCCGGATGACATTTTTGAAAACGATATCGCACCAAAAGTATACATTACCAGCCTAAGGATTGCAAACAATCCTATATCCATTAATGAAAAGGTTAATGGAAGAGTGGTTCTTACACAAAATATTGAAGTGTGTAAAAAGATAAAATTAAAGGAAAAGGATAAAAGTTTCACTCTTGGATTTGTCGGTATGGGAGCCTATGACCCTTATACGACTATTTATTCCTGCAAGTTAGAAGGTTTTGACAAGGAATGGATCAATTATGATTATACACGTCGGAATGTTACATATACAAATCTTAATCCGGGAACCTATACTTTCAGGATCAAAGCCAGTAGTAATCCCGAAGTATGGGGAGAGGAGGAAACTTCGTTAATTATTGAAATTGAACCTGCGATCTGGAATACATGGTATGCCCGGTTAATCTATCTAATCTTAGCCTTAGCTGTTTTATATATGTTACAACGTTTTATCATTACCCGTATCCGGGAAAAGAACGAATTACGTATCGAACGTTTAAAAGTCAAACAGCAAGAGGAACTTAATGAGGTAAAAACAAAATTCTTTACAAATATTACACATGAATTCCGTACTCCGTTAACTTTAATAATCGGCCCATTGCAACGATTGATATCAGAAGAAAATAATCCGGAAAGAAAAAACACAGGGTTACTTATGCTTCGTAATGCCAAACGCCTCGAACGTCTTATAAACCAGGTATTGGATCTAAACAAGATGGAAGAAGGCAAAATGGTTCTTCATGTACATAAAATTGAATTAGTATCGTTTGTTTCCGAACTAATAACGCCTTTCAAAGAATTAACCAAACAAAAAGAAATTACATTATCTTACACTTGGGAACCTGAACAAATATTTGCATGGTATGATCCGGATATGTTTGAGAAGTGTTTAAGCAACATATTATATAATGCCTATAAATTCACGCCAAAAGGTGGCGAAATCCATGTTCATATTAAAGAATGCAAAGAAGATATACATATAACAATTAAAGACACAGGCATAGGAATGGATGAAAAAACCATCATGCATGTCTTTGACCGTTATTATCAGGCAAATAAAAAAGACAATACTAAAGGAACAGGTATAGGTATGCATCTTACTAAAACCATTGTAGAATTGCATAAAGGTTCTATAACGGCGGAAAGCGATAAAGGCAAAGGAAGTACTTTCCACCTTACTATTCTTCGCGGGAATGAACATTTCGAACCCGAAAACTTAGTGTCAGAAAACGAAAATGAGGTGGTCATCCATGACGACCACCCTCAGGAGATTCCATCCGGAAAGACACATCATCCTACTATTTTAATCGTTGAAGATGACAATGACATGCGTTATTACATTCAACAGGAATTAAAAGATCAATACACCATTGAAGAGGCATCAAACGGAAAGATCGGACTCGATAAGGCTCGTAAATTAATGCCCGACCTTATCATTGCAGATTTAATGATGCCTGAAATGGATGGGATTGAACTTGCACAGACATTAAAAACCGATCCTGAAACAAGTCATATTCCAATCATAATCCTTACAGCACAGGGGGATATGGAACAACGTTTGAAAGGGCTTGAAACAGGAGCCGATAGTTATATATTAAAGCCATTCGACACAACCTATTTAAAGATACGTATTGAGAAGTTAATTGAATACCGGCAAAAGATGAAAGAACGTTTCAGTAAATCCATTAATATGGAAGCACAAGAAATGGTTCTTACCAGTACGGATGAACGTTTACTGCAAAATGCCATTGACTATGTGCGGGATAATATCGAGAGTGCTGACCTGAGCGTTGAAGCAATGAGCAAAGAATTAGGATTAAGCCGTACGCATCTCCACCGCAAATTGAAAGCATTAACAGGACAAAGCCCGGTTGAATTTATCAAAATGATCCGTATGAAACAAGCTGCTTACCTTCTGAGTACAGGGAAATTAAGTGTTTCCGAGGTGGGATATAAGGTAGGATACAGCACACCATCTTATTTCAGTAGTAGCTTCAATGCTTATTTCGGAATGTCACCATCAGCTTATATTGAAAAATCAAATCATAAACCGACTGCAAATGGCAATGTAAATAATATAGAACCCGAAAAGTAATAATCAATTGTTGTATCTGACTTCCATACCACGAACGGAATCATCTATTTGGCCATCACAATAAGCAAGTTGCCCATTCACGAATGTTTTCCAGACAGTGTGATGGAAAGTTTGGCCTTCAAATGGCGACCATCCGCATTTATATAATAAATTGTCTTTAGTAACAGTCCATTCTCTTGAAGGATCAACCAAAACAAGATCAGCATAATAACCCGGACGGATATAACCACGCTTCTCAATATGGAAAAGGTCTGCCGGAAGATGAGACATCTTATCAACTACTTTTTCATAAGTAAATACCCCTTTGGAAGCGAGCTCCAGCATAGCAACCAACGAATGTTGAACCAACGGTCCGCCGGAAGCAGCCGTCAGGCAATTTCCTTCTTTTTCTTTAGGTAAATGAGGAGCATGGTCGGTTGCTACAATGTCCACCACATTGGAATTCACTGCTTCACGTAAGGCATTTCTGTCATGAATTGTCTTTATTGCCGGATTCCACTTAATAGAATTACCGAATGTAACGTAATCTTCGTCGGTAAACCATAAGTG
>DAMCDT010000360.1:0-3129 GCA_032058265.1 Tannerellaceae bacterium | reverse complement strand
AACATGAGCGCCTGCCGCATCGAAGAATCCATAAAAAGAAGCCGTGAAAATGGTTTCACCGAATATATATGCCTGCAACCTCAATATAACCTGTACGACCGCTCCGTATTCGAAACCGAATACGAACCTCTGGCCAAAGAATACCAACTGGGCGTCGTTCCTTACCAGGCATTAGCCAGTGGTTTCCTTACCGGTAAATACAAATTCGGTGAAGCTGCCAAAGGCGACCGTGCAGGTGCCGTCAGCAATTACATGAACGACCGTGGTAAACGGATCATCGATGCGTTAGAAGAAGTAGCGAAAGAGTATAATGCTACTCCGGCGCAAGTATCGATCGCGTGGCTGATTGAACATCCTTCTATCACAGCTCCGATAGCCAGTATGTCGAAACCCGGACAAAAAGATATTTTGAAAGCGGTAGACTTAAATCTGAGCAAAGAAGCGTTTGAGAAACTTACTGAAGCGGGTAGAGAATAGAGCTTTACTCAGACCGTTATATTATTTCTGTTTTCTCCGGAAGACAAGGTGTTCCATTATAAACACCATAATGACACCCATCACAAATCCGTTACCTACTACCGGACGGATCAGTGAAGGTATCTGATCCATTGCTGCCGCCGGTGCGAATGAGATTAATAAAGTTACCATTACAGGAAGCCCGATTGTCAGACCACCCTGGTAATCGGTTGCGGCAGCGTCTTTAACCAATAGCTGCATGCTGGCGGCAAGTTGTGAACTCATAATATAGAGTAGGAGTGTTCCCATCACGACTCCCGGAATATATAGTAAAGCAGATACAACGGAAGGAAGGAAAGCGCAAATGACCATCCCAATCCCTGCGGGTATTAACGGATAACGGGACGCGCAACCTGATGCGGCAATGATACCCGGACTGGTAGAATAATCAACCGGGCCGATAACTCCGATGGAACCTGAGAATACATTCATTAAGCCTGTGACACCGACTCCTCGGTTTGTGCGTTTTTCCATATCATTTGCTCCGAGCATGTGACCAACCGACTGGATAGATCCCAGTTCATTTATAATCAATGTTAAAGCACAAAATACAAAAGAAAGGATAACGCCTGCGTTAAAGTCTAACGGGATTAGTAAAGAAAAATGCTTAGCCTGAGTAGCCCTTGAAACGGTTTCAACAGAAGGAAACCCATTGATCAGAAAGAACGCGAATGTTCCTGCAATAATACCAAATACGAGAGTAGTCGATTTCCATATCCCTTTCAGAAGATTACTTGCAATAATAAGTGAGAGAACAAATATAAACGAGAAAGACAGATTAAATAGCGTAGATGAATTACCACTGAAAATAAGGTTAATGATTACCGGAGCAATAGTTATCGCAACAAGTAAAAGAATAACCGTAATAATGCGTGGAGTAAATATCGTTTGTAGTTTACCCAATAATCCGCTGAAAGCAATGATCGAAACGATTATCCCGCCAATAAGCACTGCTGTATAAATGGCGGAAATACCGGATGATACAGACGATAAAATACCAATTAGTAAAACAGATGCCGGTCCGATCACCAACGGCAGCCGATGTCCCCAGATGATCTGGATAATCAGCGATATCCCAATTATGCCGAACAACTTTTGCATATATAAAGTCTGCGCTTCAAGATTAGCGCCGAAATGCAACTTTGCAACAACCAATCCCATCACAATAATACTTGGCACTGCTACCATCCACCATTGCAGACCATACATCAGCAAAGGGATCGTTTTCATCTTGGTATCAATGGAATGTTTCATCAACCAATCAGTCTACCGACCATTCTTTCATCTCATACATATCTTTATATTCTTCCCATTCCGCGTCTATTTCCGTATAAATAGAAATAGGTAATAATTCGAAGGGTTCCAGGGCTTCGTTCAAACGTTCGCCGAATACACGTACGGTGCGGGCATAGAATACCCATATCTTTTCACCATCCCCTGTATATATAGCAGTAAGTATGGCTAATTTGTCTTTTTCCATCACCTTGCGAAGTGTTTCCTGAACGGTTTCCATTTTTTCGGCATCTGCGTCCGAAGGCATTCCTTTTTCGTCCCCTTCATATTTCCAGGTAATCTCCACCCTTTCTTTTAGTTTGCCCGATTGCATAAATTCACCCAATGAATCACGCCCCATGACGGTTATTAGTTTTCCGTTTTCTGATTCAGATAATGCCGTAAACCATTCGTTGCTTAATCTCATAATTATAAGTTTTTTTCGTTTGGGAATTAATATCTTCTCAAATGTACATATAAAATTGATTCTATTGCTTATCCACAAAAAAATAAAGCGGTCGAATTTAAGCAATGTTTTTAGCGTAATTATCTAAGTCCTATTGTTTTCTACTTTCTTTTCTGTTTCTCAGCCAGAGCTGATAAGAATTGATAATGTTTTGCCATAAGACGTATGCGGCAGGAGCTACTGAGGAAATGGGATTAAGGTAAGTTTGCGCCATCCAGATAGCCAGGATTGTATTCTTCTGTCCGAGACCTTGCCCGCACGAAACCGCATCACCATATCGTTTTCCGATCCGTCTTCCCAGTAAAAACTGGCTAATGCAAATAACTAAAGAAACAACCGCCAGGCTAATCTCTATTTTATAATCGGGATTCTCTTGCTCAACTAAAAACTTTACTGTACTACCTGTTACAATAGTTAGTGCAATGCCCCATAAGTAGAAAGAAAGATTAGGGACACTTGCTATTGCTTTTGTTACCCTTGGAATAAAATATTGTGTAATCCACGCTAATATTAAAGGAAAAAGAAGAACCGGCGCTACTCTTTTACAGATATAAAGAAAAGCTTCGACAAAAGACATTTCGGCATGTGGCCCGATTAATGGGAATAAAATAGGGGCGGCAATAGCAACACCAATATTACATAATAGCAGATAACTGGTAAGAAATGCCACATTCCCACCCAACATACCTGTTATAACAGCCGCAGAAATAGCTGTGGGAACCAATACACATATAAAAGCCCCTTGGGCTACTAAAGGATGATATAACTTTACAATGCCATAAACCACAACACAACCTACAAGCTGGATCAGTAATAACCATATATGAGCCGGACGGACATGGATATCACGCGGTGTAAGTTTACAGAATGTAATG
>DAMCDT010000359.1:0-3152 GCA_032058265.1 Tannerellaceae bacterium | reverse complement strand
GCTTAACGTGCTTACTATTTACAACTTCACAAAGTATGGAGTGATTAATATCCTTTATCTAATGATTAAAATTTACAACCTATCTTCTCCTTAAATGTGATTAGTTCTTTTTTTTGTGGCCGTACCAGAAATATCCCTATACCTATTAATATTAACCCAATACCTGTTGCTTCAATAGATGTGTAATTAAATAAATGAACCAGGATCAATACTGATAAAATAATAATTACACCAAACACTATTAAAGATAGCCCCACGTTTTTTATACTATTCATTGGTTATAGATGTTAGAAGTTAATTTTTTATCAAATGCATGATACAAATATAAAAGTATTAGGCTGCTTTATAATAATTTTTATGTGGACAAATAAAAAAATATCAATTTAGTTAAGATACAGAATATCAAATTAATGAATCGTTTTCTTATAATAAAAAAAATGGACACCTATTTCAGCGTTTTATCATTTAACACTTAATTGAAGAGATTCCGGCGTGTCTATGGATCAACTCGTCAAATCTAAAGTTCTTGATAAGTAACCTCATTAAAAATGAATACTGAGTAATTAAAATGGAATACTAACTTTAGATTTGAAATAATAAATACAATAACGGTTTTTCTGTACTCATGCATAAATTAGAAATATACCTGTGTAATTTTATTTTCACACGCGTGAATATTTTATTAGAGGCAGGTAAAATGGTTTTTTATCCGTATGACTTTTTACGTTTCTGGGGAAATATACAATAAGGTAAAAGGAGATTGAAATAAAAACAGTTAAAATGTGGAGCATATCGGACTCGAACCGATCACCTTTAGAATGCCATTCTAACGCTCTAGCCAGATGAGCTAATGCCCCAGTGGGTTTATTTTCGAATGCAAATATAGTAGTTTTCCTTAGATATGGATTATCTTTGTAATAGAAATTTATCCAAACTAATGGTTGTATATAACATCACTTTTCATATTGACAAAGATATTCTGGAAGATACCCTCACTTATATTAAGAAGAGTTATATCCCTCAAGCTGTTGCCAGTGGATTCCTTTGGCAACCTTGTCTTCTCCGTGTAATGCAAACACCGCAGGATGAAGGTGTAAGTTACGCCGTACAATTTCATGTAAAGAATATCGATACGCTAAATTATTGGATGGAAAAAAAAGGAAAGGAGATCAATCAGGCAATCACTAACCGTTTCGGAAATAAAATAGTAGGTTTTACTACCTTATTGGAAGAGATAGTCTGGGAGCAATGACAAAAGACCGTATAATATTGGGCATTGACCCCGGGACAATCGTTATGGGATATGGTGTTTTAAAGATTAAAGGCAATAATCCCAAACTGGAAGCATTGGGCATTTTACAGTTAAATAAGTTTGAAGATCATTATCTGCGCCTGCGGAAAATATTTGAAAGAGTTACCGGACTGATTGATGAATACCATCCGGATGAGTTAGCGATCGAAGCTCCTTTCTTTGGAAAAAATGTACAAAGTATGTTGAAGCTGGGAAGAGCACAAGGTGTAGCTATCTCGGCTGCATTAAATAGAGATATCCCGATCTTTGAATATGCTCCGTTAAAAATAAAGATGTCAATTACCGGAAACGGACGTGCGTCCAAAGAACAGGTAGCCGGGATGCTTCAAAGGTTGTTGCGTATTGCTGATGAGGCTATGCTTCCTCAAATGGATGCAACGGATGGTTTGGCTGCTGCCGTATGCCATTATTTACAAACAAATAATCCGGTTATGGAGAAAAAATATACCAGTTGGAAAGACTATATCAACAAACATCCTGGAAAAATTAAAAAATAGCAAGTTTTAAATAAGAATAAATAATAATAAAAGAAAGAGTGTGTCAAAAAAACAAATATTGAATACGGAGACACAGAGACACGGAGTCTTTTTTCAAAGAGTATTATCTCCTCTGTGTCTCCGTGCCTCAATGTTCTAATAATTAATTATTGACTTTTTCTACAGCTCCTCTATACTATCTATATTGAGTATGTCTGAATTATACTATTCCTTGAGCCATCATTGCTTTTGCAACTTTCATAAAGCCCGCAATATTTGCTCCCTTTACATAATTAATATAATTACCTTCTTTACCATGTGATACACATTGCTCATGGATACTGTTCATTATCTGATGTAATTTAGCATCAACTTCCGATGCTGTCCATGAAATATGCATTGCATTTTGAGTCATTTCCAATCCGGATGTAGCAACACCACCGGCATTTACAGCTTTACCAGGTGCAAATAATGTTTTATGTTCGAGTAATAAATCTACAGCTTCGGCAGTACATCCCATATTGGAAGCTTCTGCAACACATAGAGACTTATTGGCTATAATTATTTTGGCATCGTTTTCATCTAGTTCATTTTGAGTCGCACATGGGATAACGATATCAGCTTTTTGCTCCCATGGACGTTTATTAGGATAGAAAGTTGCGTTCGGGTATTCTTCAACATATGGTTCAACCACATCATTTCCTGTATTACGGAGCTCAAGCAGATAATCGATCTTCTCTCCGGAAATACCATCCGGATCATAAACATAACCGTCCGGGCCAGAGATTGTAATAACTTTGGCTCCTAATTCCGTTGCTTTGGTAGCTGCCCCCCAGGCAACGTTTCCGAATCCTGATAAAGCCACTGTCTTTCCTTTTATATCTATACCGTGTGTTTCCAGCATTTGATGTACAAAATACAAGGCACCAAAACCGGTAGCCTCCGGACGAAGGATTGAACCTCCATACTCCAGACCTTTACCTGTAAAAGTTCCGGTATTTTCACGCGCCAGCTTCTTATACATACCATACATATAACCGATCTCACGTCCACCGACACCAATGTCTCCGGCAGGAACGTCTGTATCCGGACCGATATTACGCCATAATTCCATTATGAAAGCCTGACAGAAGCGCATAATTTCCGCATCGCTTTTACCCCTTGGAGCAAAGTCGGACCCACCTTTAGCACCACCCATAGGAAGGGTTGTCAAAGCGTTTTTAAATGTTTGTTCGAAACCTAAAAATTTTAAAATTGAAAGATTCACCGATGGGTGGAAACGAATACCTCCCTTATACGGGCCGATAGCGTTATTGAATTGAACCCGGTAACCTAGGTTTACTTGTACTTCCCCTTTGTCGTCT
>DAMCDT010000358.1:0-3155 GCA_032058265.1 Tannerellaceae bacterium | reverse complement strand
TTGAAAAAACAGATAATAAAGTAATCATAATAATTTAAACAAAAAATAAAAGTAAGATGGCACTTGAAGTAACAGACAGCAATTTTGAAGAATTAGTAAATTCCGGTAAACCGATGGTTCTTGACTTTTGGGCGGAATGGTGTGGGCCTTGCCGCATGGTAGCGCCTATTATCGATGATCTTGCAAAAGAATATGACGGCCGCGTAACAGTTGGAAAAATGGATGTTGATAATAACAACGATGTAGTAGCTCAGTTTGGTATCCGTAATATACCAACAGTGCTTTTCTTTAAAGATGGAAAAGTTGTCGATAAACAAGTGGGAGCTGCTCAAAAAGCTGCCTTTGTTGAAAAAGTAGATTCTTTGTTAAAATAAGGCGCGAAGCATTTCACGCTTTCCGGGAGGGCCGGGTATTCTTTCAACGGAATATCCGGCTCTCTGCATCATACGGCGTACGCTTCCTTTTGCACAATAAGTTGTGAGGATACCGCTTTCCTTCATTTGTTGATGAAGACGATTAAATATATCCTGGTTCCACATTTCCGGTTGTTTATCAGGTGCGAAAGCATCGAAATAAACCAGATCCAGTTGGCCGGGCAATTCGCAAATATTACTATCTCCGTGTATTTTGTGAATGGTAAAACTGGGAGTAATTGAAGTTTCCATATCCCACGAAGCTTCATGCAGACGGAGGAATAACTCCTTTTTTGCAGGACAAACGATTTCACCATAATTAAGGGATTGTATAATTTCTAAAGACAAAGGATATAGTTCTATAGCATAATATTCGACCGTAGCTTTGGCTTCTAATAAAGTCAGTAGTGCATTCAACCCTGTACCAAAGCCGATTTCCAACACCTTGATCTTATCATTGTGAAGTTGTTTTAGTCCGGCTTCGATAAATACATGCCGTGACTCCTGAATAGCTCCGTTTACAGAGTGGTAATGTTCGTCCATTTCGGGAACGAATAATGGATGGCTACCGTCGGCAGTTATTTCTAATTCTCTTTTCATCAGGTTTACAAAGATATGGAAATATCATTTAAAGGATGTAATCAGATTATGTACGAGTTCTATTTTTTATGTATCTTGCGGATTCATCTATAACAACTAAATACTTCTTTCATGAAAGCAAATATTACATTATATGCGTTACTATTTGGCGCGATATTTTTATTTTCCTGTAAACAGAAAACAACTACAAAGGAGCCGCAGGCTGTTACTTATACTAACCCTTTACCGGTAGAATTCGGAGACCCTTATATCTTATTGGCTTCTGATGGTAAATATTATATGTACGGAACAGGCGGAGGAGCTGTCGACGGTTTTTGCGCTTATTCATCACACGATCTGGTAAACTGGAAATCTGAAGGGCAGGTATACAAGGGAAATGTCCCCGGTTCGTGGGCTTTATCCAACTTCTGGGCGCCGGAAGTTTACGAACGTAATGGGAAATTCTATATGTTCTTCAGTGCGGATTGGAATATTAATCCGACCAATGAGTTAGAAAACTTCCGTATCGGTGTTGCCGTATCAGACAAACCAACCGGACCATTTATCGAAATGAGCAATAAACCTTTGTTCGATCCAGGCTGGCCTGTTATCGACGGAAATATATATGAAGATACAGACGGGCGTAATTATTTATACTTCTCCCGTTGCTGCTACAAACATCCGGTGGAAAGTGAAATATCCGAATGGGCAAAGAAAGAGGACTTATTCAATGATATCGAAGAAAGCTGGATTTATGGAATTGAAATCAAACCCGATTTCACGGAAGTTATTGGAGAGCCTGTTTTACTTCTTCGTCCACCGGTAAAGATGGATGATCAACAGGCGGAATGGGAAAGCCGTTCGGTTACCTCCGGAGAAGTGAACCGCCGGTGGACGGAAGGTTCATATACCTTCCGCAAAGGTAATACCATTTATATGATGTATTCAGCCAATTATTTCATGGGTAAGAATTATGCAGTCGGATATGCAACGGCAACCAGTCCGTTAGGGCCATTTACCAAGTCGGGCAATAATCCCGTTTTAGAGAAGAATATTGAAAAAGGAGGCATTGTGACCGGAACAGGGCATAATAGCATTACGTGGTCGAAAGACGGCAAACAAATGTATTGCGTTTATCACGGACGGACTGAGAAGACAGGAGAAGAACGTTTAGTCTTTATCGACAAAATGGGGATAGACGATAACGGTAATTTATATGTAGAAGGGCCTACCACCACAGAGCAAAAACTATAAATGTCCGGTAAAAGAAATGTTTTTGAGGGAGTATAGGTCATCAGTTTCTTTGTTATTTATTTTAATACTGGCGGGTATTAGTGTTAATGGAAAAGCGAATGAGTTATACTTCAGGCATTACAATAATAAGGAAGGGCTTTCACACAATACGGTTTATTGTTCGCTTCAGGATCGCAAGGGCTTTATGTGGTTCGGAACAGACGACGGGTTAAACCGGTTCGACGGGCACACGTTTAAAGTTTACCGTTATAATTCTTACCAGCCGGAAAGCAGTTTGTCGAGCGACCGGATCGTCAGTCTTTTTGAAGATTCACAGGGGAAATTATGGGTTTGTACCAATTACTCTGTTTGTTATTATAATGAGGAAACAGACTCTTTCCATCCATTTAAACTTCCTTCTGCTACTTCACAGGAATATTTCTCAGCAATTACAGAAGATAAAAGGAATGATTTATGGTTTATTAGTTACAGGCATACTATCCGGTATTCTCCGGTAAGCGGAAGTGTTGCCATCTATCCGGGAGAGGCTTATTTCCATTCTCATCATGTTACGACGACCGCCGAAGGAGAACCCTTGTTTGCCGATTACGACAATTTATATTCTTACCATCCTGAAACAAATACCTTCCAGCGGCAATCGATACTTACTGAAACAGAAAAGCAGGAACAGGTAGATATTACGGCCATTTGCCAGGTTCCGCAATTGGGAGTATTGATAGGGACGAATAAAAGAGGGCTTAAATTATACACCTATCAGAGAAAAGGGATAGAGACAATTATTCCTGAAGTACAGGTAAGAGCTATCGCCCCTTATAATAATACTGTTTATTGGATTGGGACGGAATCAGGCGTATACATATATAATATAGTCACCAAACAAATTACCCATCTTACCAAATCATTGACAAA
>DAMCDT010000357.1:0-3169 GCA_032058265.1 Tannerellaceae bacterium | reverse complement strand
ACCACATCGCAGATACTTAATCCGGTAACGAAACGGTTTGAATCTTCCCTGTTAGTAGCTATAGATATTTCTCCCGCCATACTCCGTGAACCAGTATTGCCCGGCACGTTTGTAGGTTATATCACCGATGCGTTGGCTGACGAAACAGGTATAGGGAAAATTCCGGTTATTGCTGTTGCGGGACATGATACGGCCTCGGCAGTGGTTGCGGTTCCGGCAGAGAATGAAAACTTTGCCTATTTAAGTAGCGGTACATGGAGCCTGATGGGTATTGAAGTAGATGATCCAATTATAACCGCAAGTTCATACCAAAACAACTTCACCAATGAAGGCGGCATAGAAGGAACAACCCGTTTTCTTAAGAACATTACGGGCATGTGGCTGTTGGAACAGTGCCGGAAAGAGTGGGAAAAAGAAGGACGTTCGTATACATATCCCCAGATTGTTGTCATGGCGGAACAATCGATCGGCTTCCAATCGATCGTAAATCCCGATGACAGTAGTTTTGCTAATCCGCCAAGTATGACGAAGGCGATAGCCGATTACTGTAAGAACCATGATCAACTTATACCAACGACCGATGCGGAATTCGTCCGTTGTATATTCACCAGTCTGGCTAACCGTTATCATGAAGTACTGGAACAATTGAAACAGATGTCGCCGTTCAGCATCGATAAGTTGCACGTCATAGGAGGAGGCTCGCGAAATCAGTTATTAAACCAATTAACGGCTAACAAGATACGGATACCTGTCGTAGCAGGCCCAAGCGAAGCAACCGCTATCGGTAATTGCATGATACAGGCAAAAGCGGGCGGATTGGTAAAAGACCGTTGGGAGATACGGCGGTTAATTGCGGAAACATTCCCTCCGGAGGTTTTCATACCTATATAAAAGATCAACAAATATCAAACAAAAGAATATCATGAAAAAAGAACAATCCATCCAATCTGCTTATGAAGCTGCGGCAGATCGCTATGCGGCATTAGGAGTCAATGTAGACGAAGCCTTACATAATATGGATAAAATATCGCTTTCACTGCATTGTTGGCAGGCAGACGATGTCAGCGGCTTTGAAAGCCAGAGCGCAGAACTCACAGGCGGTATACAAGTAACGGGGAATTATCCGGGCCGGGCGCGTACCATCGACGAACTACGTGCCGATATCAAAGAGGCCACTTCCTACATAGCTGGCTCTCATCGGTTGAGCTTGCATGAAATATATGGTGACTTCAACGGCAAAAAAGTAGACCGTGACGAAGTAGAACCGGTTCATTTTGAGAGCTGGATGCAGTGGGCGAAAGAAAACAATATGAAACTCGATTTCAATAGTACATCGTTTTCACATCCTAAAAGCGGCGACCTCACCCTGGCTAATCCCAATGATGAAATCCGTAACTTCTGGATTGAACATACCAAGCGTTGCCGTTGGATCAGCGAAGAAATGGGAAAGTATCAGGATGATCCGTGCATGATGAACCTTTGGATTCACGACGGAAGTAAAGAAGTTCCCGCCAATCGCTTAAAATACCGCGCGATACTTGAACAGTCTTTGGATAATATCTTCGCTACGGAATACAATAATATGAAAGACTGCATTGAAGCAAAGTTGTTCGGCATCGGCCTCGAAAGCTACACTGTCGGTTCTTATGATTTCTATCTGGGCTATGGAGCGAAAAAAGGAAAGATCGTCACGCTGGACACCGGGCATTTCCATTTAACGGAAAGTGTGCCTGATAAGATATCGTCTTTACTTTTATTTACGCCGGAGATCATGCTGCACGTCAGTCGTCCGATCCGTTGGGACAGCGACCATGTGGTAATCCTCAATGACGACCTGCAAGACCTTGCCCGCGAGATCATCCGGTGCAATGCACTGGACCGTGTGCACATCGGCCTCGACTATTTCGACGCTACGATCAATCGCATCGGAGCTTATGTGATCGGTTGCCGCGCCACTCAAAAAGCTTTCATGCAAGCATTACTTGAACCGTCGGCACTCTTACAACAGTATGAAGACAACGGCAACTATTTCGAACGCCTTGCCTTGCAGGAAGAGATGAAGTCGTTACCCTGGAGCGCCGTGTGGGATATGTATTGCCAGATGAACAATGTTCCGGTAGGTGAAGATTATATCCCTGCCATTCAGCAGTATGAAAAGAACGTAACCAGTAAGAGATAACCCCCCGAACCCCTAAAGGGGGTGAGGGAGAGGTAAGACATTCATTTAATAATAGCAAAAAAAATTCCCCCCTTTAGGGGGCAGGGAGTCATGAATATACTGATCGGTTTATTAATTATAGCAATCGGAAGTCTCGGACAGAGTAGTTCGTATGTTCCGATCAACAAAGTAAAAAATTGGAGTTGGGAATGCTTTTGGCTTGTTCAGGGCGTCTTTGCGTGGCTTGTCTTCCCTTATCTGGGCGCTTTACTGGCGATACCCGAAGGTAGTAGCCTCACCGCTCTGTGGAGTCAGGGCGATACTTTCAAGCCTTTCATATATGGGATGCTGTGGGGCGTAGGCGGGCTGACATTCGGACTGAGTATGCGTTACTTAGGGATTGCCTTAGGACAAAGCATCGCATTAGGAACCTGTTCGGCATTCGGTACGTTGCTTCCCGCTATATTCGGCGGCATGAACCTGTTTAAGGGGAATGGTTTGATCCTTTTGATAGGCGTATGTATCACCTTGGCAGGTATTGCCGTGATCGGTTATGCAGGAAGTCTCCGGGCAAAGAATATGTCGGAAGAAGAAAAGAAGGCTGCCATTAAGGATTTCGCATTGACAAAAGGATTACTGGTTGCCCTGCTTGCAGGCGTTATGAGCGCTTGTTTTAATTTAGGGCTCGAAGCAGGCAATAGTATAGTGGAAGCAGCCAAAGCTTCGGGCGCTAATGAGTTATTCGCGTTGAACCCGGTTATCCTGCTGGTTACCATGGGCGGATTCGTTACCAACGCGGCCTACTGTATCTTTCAGAATATAAAAAACAAAACCGGAAAAGAATATTTTTCTGTTTCGGGTTCTGTTTTGTTGAATAATGTGTTATTTTGCGCATTGGCGGGAGTTCTGTGGTATTCACAATTTTTCGGCTTGGGAATGGGAAAGAGTTACTTCTCTGGTTCTCCGGTAATGTTGGCATTTTCGTGGAGCATCCTGATGTCTTTGAATGTT
>DAMCDT010000356.1:0-3180 GCA_032058265.1 Tannerellaceae bacterium | reverse complement strand
ATTTCCCACTATGAGCATATCAGGGAATGTACTGGCCGGATATAAGTTAAATAACTTATCGTTGAGTAAATCGGAGAAAGATGAAATAGTTGAACAAAGCCTGCGGGGGGTGAGTTTGTGGGACGAAGTAAAAGACTCTTTAAATAAAAAAGGAACTTTCCTTTCCGGCGGACAACAGCAACGGCTTTGTATTGCACGGGCATTGGCTTTGAAGCCTGAACTTCTTTTGATGGATGAGCCGACTTCTGCATTAGACCCTAAATCAACCAGCCGTATAGAAGACCTCATCCTGGAATTAAAAGAACAATATACGATCATCATTGTAACACATAACATGTCGCAGGCGGCACGTATATCCGATAATTCCATGTTTATGTATCTGGGAGAACTTGTAGAATATGGAACAACCAAACAAATGTTTACCAATCCGAAAGATAAGCGTACGGAAGATTATCTCACCGGAGTATTCGGATAACTAATAATTAAAATAGTATGACAACAAACATAAAGACAAGACAATTAGAGCTATTGCTAAACGATTTCGAATTGCTGGCACGAACAGCTTTATTGCAATTGCACATCACCAATAAATTATTATTGGATAATACTATCGAAGCTTTATATGAAGAAGCAGAGTCGAACGAGATCATTATGGACAGGCTTGAAATAAAGATCAGGGAAGAAGCTGTATTCACTATATTTCAGTTCAATCCGAAAGCAACCGATTTGCGTAAGATCATTACCTACCAGGATATAACCACCAATCTGGAACGGGTAGGTGATATGTTGTTGAACGTTATTCATTTCTTACGTGATACTGATCTGTCGACACCTTCATTTAAAACGATAAAAGGAAAGATCAACAAAATGGTCTACCATGTGGGCGATATGTTGCGTAAAGCCATCTTCTCTTTTTCAAATGAAGATAATACGGTTGCTTACCAGGTTATTCAAGAAGATGATATTGTTGATGAATTATTCCATCAAATAAGTTTATATTTACAGGAAGAATTTTCCGGCAGGGAACTAAGCAAATCTGAAATACGGAATATGATCCAGACAAATGCGATATCCCACAATCTGGAGCGAATCGGTGACAGCGCAACTAATATAGCAGAAGCTACAATTTATTTAACGGAAGGAAAAGACATCCGCCATGGAAATCAAGAATGAGAACATTTGTATTTTAATCGTTGACGACGAACCGGATATCCGCGAAATACTTCAATTCAACCTTGAGAATGAAGGTTATCAAACCGATCTGGCCTCATCCGCAGAAGAAGCTTTGGAAAAACTATCTTCAAAGCACCACCTGATAATACTCGACGTCATGATGGGTGGTATATCAGGATTTAAGATGGTCGACCAGCTAAAGAAGAAAGGAAATACCACACCGGTGATCTTCCTTACGGCAAAGAATACTGAAAACGATATGCTCACCGGTTTCTCAATCGGAGGAGATGATTATATACCTAAACCGTTTTCCATAAAAGAAGTAATTGCCAGGGTCAGAAGTGTTTTGAAAAGAACTTACAACCAGCAAAAGAATCAACAGGGCGACATCATTCAAATGGATCGTTTAATGCTCGACGTCAGGACAAAAACTGTAACAATTGATGATAAAAGAATTATTCTGACAAAGACAGAATTCAATATATTATTATTGTTCCTGCAAAACGAAGGGCAAATATTTTCAAGGACAGACATACTGGATAAAGCGTGGGACAATGACGGCATTGTACTGGAAAGAACCGTAGATGTCCATATTAATCGCATGCGGAAAAAGTTAGAACGATACAGTGACTGTATTATCAACCGCACAGGTTACGGATATACCTTCGATATAAGTTATCTGAAAGAACAATGATAATCTCAAAAAGAGCAGCACTATGAAATTTACTTACAGGCAACGGATATTAGTATATTTCTTTATTATTTTCGCCGTATTCGCCATTATTATCACATTATTTGAACAGAAACAAGAAAAGAAACACCGGGCAGAAAATATAGAGGCACGGTTAGATGGTTATGCGGAAATGATACACGCATATATCGATCAAAACCAATTAGACTCAACCACAATTAATGTAGTTCAGAAACTAAATAACATTTTCCCGATAGAGATACGTATATCAATTATTGATAAGGATGGAACCGTAATATGGGATAATGATGTTACGAATATAAATACGTTGGATAACCATATTGACAGGCCCGAAATAAGGAATGCGCTTTATTCTTCCTTTGGTTCAAATGTCCGCGTTTCTGCTTCCACCCAACAGGAATATCTATATTATGCCAGATATTATACCAATTATTTTGTCCGTGTAGCTCTTCCTTACACTGTCGATACCCAAAATATGCTAAAGGCAGACAATTTATTCATATATATCATATTAGGGCTGTTTATTGTTGTTTTATTCTTTATCAACTTTATTGCCGGAAGGTTTAGTAAATCCATTATCCAACTCCGCAATTTCTCTTCCCGGATCAAAGAAGGTAAATCACCTGATAAGATAAACTTTCCTGAAGATGAATTAGGGGAAATAGGAAATGAACTGACTGATATATTTAAGCAGATGGAAGAAAGTAAACGGAAAATTGAGATTGAAAGAGAAAAACTGATCTCTCATTTCCAGTTCTCAGGTGAAGGGCTTTCCATTTTTAGTCCGGATAAGAAAAAGATTTATGCAAACACTAATTTTATTCAATACCTCAATTTTATAACTGATAAGCTAACGTTCGATGCAGAAGACGTATTTGAAGAAAGCACCTTTAAACCTTTCCTTGATTTTATTAATAATAAAGAAAGAAAAGAAAACCACTTGGGTTTTCAAATCGATAAGAACGGAAAAACCTTCTCAATACAGGTAATCGTTTTCGATGATAAAAGCTTCGAAGTGAATATTAAAGATATCAGTAAAGCAGAAAAAACAAGACTGTTGAAGCAGGAAATGACCGGAAACATTGCACATGAACTCCGTACACCTGTAACAAGCCTGCGGGGTTATCTCGAAATATTAAAAGACCAGACGCCCGAACCTCAAAAGCATAAACAGTTCATTGAACGTGCTTACTATCAATCACTCCGTTTGTCTAATTTAATTGAAGACGTCGGATTAATAAGCAAAATGGAGGAAGCGCCGTCAAGATTTGCCATAGAGCAAATTAACTTACCGC
>DAMCDT010000355.1:0-3207 GCA_032058265.1 Tannerellaceae bacterium | reverse complement strand
AACATATAACTATGACTGAGAAAGAAAAGATGCTGGCCGGCGAACTCTATGACCCCGGTGATGCGGAATTAATAACCCGTTGGCATAAGGCGAAGCAATTAATGAAAGAGTATGCACAGGCAGATACGACAGACCGTGCTTTATTAAATCGTATTTTAGACGAGCTTTTAGGCTCACGGGGTGATAATGTATGGGTTGCTGCTCCGATCTTTGTCGATTATGGAGAGAATATCCATTTGGGTAATAACATCGAGATCAATATGAATTGTGTCTTTTTAGACTGTAATAAGATTACCATAGGAGATAATTCTGGTATTGGTCCGAGTGTTCAGATTTATGCGGTTACTCATCCTGTCGTAGCTTCCGAAAGGATTTCATACGCTAAAGGAAGCGAATTTCCTTTCTGGAAAACATATTCGGCTCCGGTAACAATCGGAAGTAATGTCTGGATTGGGGGAAGTTCTGTAATTTTCCCCGGTGTAACGATTGGTGATAATACAACAATAGGAGCGGGGAGTGTTGTAACCAAATCCATCCCCGCCAATTGTTTAGCTGTAGGTAATCCCTGTAAAGTAATTAAGGTACTTGAATAGTACTTAAATTCTTAAATGAATTTCAGGCAAACAGGCATATCGATGTCTGTTATGTCTTTTTGTATATTCGTTAATAAACCGGTATTTTCATCGATCTCAAAAACTTCAATCAGGTTGCTGTCGCGGCTGGCTGCCAACAGGTATTTACCATTGGGAGTGATTACGAAGTTGCGAGGATGAATGCCTGTTTCCTGATATCCTACTTTCGTTAATTTTCCGTCTGTTTCATTGATGGAGAAAATAGCAATGCCATCTCCTTTTAACCGGTTGGAAGCATATAAAAATTTACCGTTAGGAGTAACACCGATATCTCCACTTCCCTGCGCATTCAATGTATCTGCTTGTATAGTCTGAAACTCTTTTAAATTACCCTTATCATAATGAAAGCCTGTAACTGTGCCGGCCAGTTCATTGATCAGATACATGAATTTATTGGACGGATGGAATACAAAATGACGTGGACCGGAACTGTCGGCAACTTTAAAGGAGGTTAATGATTCTTCTTTCAGAAAATCTCCGGATCCCGTATGGTTGACTTCAAAACGATGGATATTATCGGTTCCTAGATCGGCTGCAAATAAATATTTCTCATCCGGAGAGAACATCACACAATGAAGATGGGGTGTTCTTTGCCTGACTGTATCAGTTCCATTCCCTTCAAACATAATAACTTGTGAGGCAGGTAATAACTTGGCGGAATCTGTTTTAAACACGGTAATACTACCTCCGCCATAATTAGCAGTGATCACATGGCTGGCTTTTGAATCTGTTGCAATGTTACATGGAGAAGAAGCAAACGTTTCCTGACTGTTCAGTAATACCATTTGTCCGGTTGCTTCATCAAATGAAATAGCATTAGCGTAAGAAGGATTCCCATCATTTTCAGTTACGGCATAAATATACTTCCCATCTTTGCTCAGATCGAGGTAAGAAGGGTTTTCAACTGCTACCATGCTGATATATTCGGATTCCCCTGTGAGTGTATTAAATTTATAAACATATATACCATCACTCAGCCCCATGGTATAAGTCCCTATCAGTAAATACAAAATAGTCTTCATAATTTATTTAATTTTATTTTGAAAAACGTGATCAATATAAGTTGTTACTTTTCTGTCTTCTTCCATATTATATGAATAGTTTAATATCCTTCCGACATATTGTGCTGTGATCCTGAATAAATAGACCATGGTAAATAAAGATTGCCAGCAATTCTTTTCATTGTTGTTTTTGTAAGTAAATAGCAACAAATCCATTATGTTATTCGGGAGATAGCCGGTAAGATATTTGTTATGCTTTCCCACACTTTTGGAAAAGCTGGTTTCTATACCTGCTTTCCATGCTAGCATCCGTAATAAAGCCGGACGTACATAGAGGTTTATATGATCTATTGCATACAAAATTTCCTTTCGCCATAATCCTTTTGCTACATAGGTAGACACCCACCAGAACTCATTACAGCAATCTTTATAAAATTCATAAGACGGACATTTGACATGGTAATCTTCATCCGAGGGTGATGGCAGAGCAGGAAATAAATCATCTTTATCCAATAAGATGGTCGCCAGTTTATTGTCTTTATAATAAAGTTCTTTCTCTTCAAGCGGTATAAGCATTAAATCAATTCTGTTACCATCGGTAAATAACATCAGGTAAGAAAACCAATTGCCCAATTCAGGAGGATAAAGAGTCATTTCTTCCGGTTTTTGCATAATGATCTTTTCACCAAAGACATCTATCCAGTTATTATCATTAATAAAGGATTTCATGTCAGTAACGAAGTAAGAAATATCATAATCCTGAAAGATATCTTTGGGAACATTCGGGTTTGTACGCGAACCTTCCAGTCCAACGGCCCGGACGCGTTTATCCTTTTTGGCGTAATCAAGAATCAAATCCAGTATTTCCCGTTCCGTTCTCATTTCTTTTTACCAGCTCCTTTTATAAAGATATTTAACAGGTTTCTGGCAATAGGTATGAAAATACCGTTGGTTATCCTGTTAAGTATTCTTTTTCTTTCTGTTGCTTTTTTCTGTGCTAACTTTTGCTCTTCTCTTTCGGCCTTTTCCTGTTCTTTTTTTGCTTTGGCATCTTCTTTGGCTTTTGCGGCTTGTTCTTTTTCACTAAGTACACCTTGCATCTGTTCGGTTAATACTTCATAAGCCGATTCTCGGTCTACCGCATTGCTATAATACCTGTACAAAAGTGACTTTTGAGTCATTTCGTTACGGACTGTTATATCAAGCGGACCAATTTGCCCTTCGGGAGGTAAGATGTAAGCTCTTTCGACGGGACTGGGACGGCCCTTTTCATCAAGGAAAGAAACCAAGGCTTCTCCTGTGCCCAATTCCATAATGGCCGTTTCGGTGTCAAACGAGAGATTTGCCCTGAATGTTTGAGCGGCTGCTTTTACGGCTTTCTGGTCTTTAGGCGTATAAGCGCGTAAAGCATGTTGAACCCTGTTTCCTAATTGCCCTAATACGGAATCAGGAATATCAGAAGGAGTCTGTGTTATAAAATAGATACCTATTCCTTTCGAACGGATCAAACGGACTACCTGTTCAATCTTTTCCAGCAATGCTTTAGGGGAGTCGTTGAAAAGCAAGTGGGCCTC
>DAMCDT010000354.1:1782-3262 GCA_032058265.1 Tannerellaceae bacterium | reverse complement strand
AAAACCCGTTTTGCATCTCTACTTTTGTGGCTGACCGTTTGAGTGCCTTTTAAAGGCTATGGTTAGTTTGGGCGTCCGGGCTTGTGAAAGTCTGGGCGTTTTTATTTCCTTAAATATGGTAAAGCTAGTAAGCAGAAAATTTGCAGATACACAAAAATAATGTATAGGGAATATTATAATTGAAAGATTCTTATCTTTAACCGCTCTAATATCAATAGTTTAAAAAAACACGTAATTAAACTCTAAACATACTATCTTATGGTAAATTTCTCATTAAATGGAAAAATTGCTCTTGTTACGGGCGCTTCTTACGGTATTGGTTTTGCAATGGCCACAGCATTGGCGGAAGCTGGTGCGACTATTGTATTCAATGATATAAAAGACGAATTGGTTCAAAAAGGATTAGCTGCTTACTCTGAAAAGGGAATTAAAGCATACGGATATACTTGCGATGTGACAAGCGAAGAGCAGGTAAATGCTATGGTTAAAACAATTGAATCGGAAGTCGGGGTAATCGATATATTGGTAAATAATGCAGGCATTATCAAGCGGATTCCCATGCATGAAATGAGCGCTGACGAGTTTCGTCAGGTAATTGATGTTGATTTAAACGCTC
Organism: Tannerellaceae bacterium; assembly: GCA_032058265.1. Taxonomy (GTDB): domain Bacteria; phylum Bacteroidota; class Bacteroidia; order Bacteroidales; family Tannerellaceae; genus DFXE01. The sequence continues at coordinate 2,646 of DAMCDT010000354.1, read as the reverse complement.
CGTTTATAGTTGCAAAAGCCGTTATTCCTTCCATGATCAAGAAAGGAGGAGGTAAGATAATCAATATATGTTCAATGATGAGTGAACTCGGTAGAGAGACCGTTTCAGCGTATGCTGCTGCCAAAGGCGGACTGAAGATGTTGACACGTAATATAGCGTCTGAATACGGAGAATACAATATCCAATGTAACGGTATAGGGCCGGGCTATATAGCTACTCCGCAGACAGCACCGTTGCGTGAAAGGCAAGCTGACGGTTCAAAGCATCCGTTTGATGCATTTATAATAGCGAAGACTCCCGCTGCCCGGTGGGGAACGCCCGAAGACCTGGCCGGACCTGCTGTATTTTTAGCTTCGGGAGCCTCTGATTTTGTGAATGGTCATATCCTTTATGTCGATGGCGGTATCCTGGCTTATATCGGTAAACAACCGTAAAGGTATTTAAGGATTGTAACCCTCTGGCATTCCCCATTTATTTGTAAGTTTAGTTAGTTCCTCTTGTGTAATTGGAATTATCGAACCGTGCCTTGGATGGAAGTTCATGGAAATTTCATTATCAATGATCCTGAAATTCTTTAAATCCGTGCTTTCCGTGAATTGGTAACTTCCTTTCATGTAAACGTCGTACATCAGGATGTATTTATCTGAATTGATCAGTTTGAATACGCTCGAGCCTTCCACGGCATCGGTCGTCTGCTGTTTGTAACCTTCATTTTCTGTCCAATTACCGGATGTCAGGGAAGAAGATGTCGCCAATTTGATGCCGTTTCCATGGCCTTCTGTTTTGTAGAACATATAATAAGTATCTCCTTTTAGCACAATGTCCGCACCGATGCACGATTTCCCGTTTGAAGGGAAGAACAGT
>DAMCDT010000354.1:0-1772 GCA_032058265.1 Tannerellaceae bacterium | reverse complement strand
TCCAGATCAGTAAAGTCCTTATTTGCGTAAGCATAATAAATGATGTCGGGGCCATCCCCATATTGCATGGAGAAATAAACCATGTATTTACCTGTTTCCGGATCATAAATGGACTGAGGTGCCCAAACGCGTTTCAATTCTTCCTGTCCCGGATACTTTTCCAGGATATTAATAACCGATGATTGCCAGTTGATGAGGTCATCCGATTTTAATAGTACCATAGCCCGGTTCGAATCCCACCCCTTACTGGATGTCATATCAGTGACTACCATATAAAAAGTTTTGCCGTCTTCTCCCCTCAGTATATGCGGATCGCGTACTCCTCCTGTTGAACTAATCTCGCCGGAGTTTAGCACCGGACGATTATTGTTCAATGACAAATAGTTGTATCCATCCCGACTAATGGCAAAATGTACGGCTTCCTGTTCTACTTTATTTCCGGTAAAATAGGCAAAGAGATATGCTACATATTCTTTATTGTTTGCGTTAGCCTGGTTGCAGGATATGGCTAGTGAGCATAGTAACCCTATTACCGGTAAAAAAACAAAACATTTTTTTCTTCGTAATATATTCATAAGTTGATGTTTTTATCTTTATTGAACAAATTTAAAGAGGCCCGAAGCATGAGGTTTTAGGGAGTAAATAAAGTCGTTTGATACCGTTCCGATATTTTCTCCTGTCCACATATTAATTACTTTCACATCACCATTTAATCCGATATCCTTCAGATTTACTTTAATTTCTGTAGGCTTTTCTTCGTCATTAATATTAAACAATGCAAGGTTGACGTCATTGGTGTCAGCATTTCTTGAGGTAATGGCTATTTTTCCGTCTTCACGGAATAGTTGACGAACGTCTGTTCCATCCCTGTGCATCTTCAATACTTCTTCATTGGTTAATAGTGATAATGTAAAATCGTCATTACTCGGTAAGTCTCCTCCGAACATCAACGGAGAACGGAAAATCGTAAAGAGAGTCATAAGCGTATATTGTTCGTCAGGAGTAAGGCGTGTCATGCGGTCATCGCCCCTTTCTCCCCATATGGAAATACGGCCTAACGGGATCATATCGCAATCCGGCCAGGTGCCCGGGGATATATACGGATACCATTTTTGTGAAACATCCAGTAAATGGGTGATATCCCTCCAAAGATCCCAAACGTCATCTACCATACGCCACATATTAGCATTTTCCCGAACGTGGTCGGCCGCCTCTATAGGTGTTTCACCCGGCGAAATACTTAATACAATAGGACGCCCGCATTGGTCGATGGCATTCCTGATAAGTTCTATTTCCGCTTGGTGATACGGGCGGCTAAGGTCATCAATTTTTATAAAATCCACTCCCCAGTCAGCATACATATCGAAGATAGAGTTGTAATACTCTTGTGCACCTGGCTTGTCCGCCAGAATAGTATAGTTATCCCGTAACCAGGTACATTGCAGTTCGGTTGTATATATCTGGTCGGCAGTAATCTGATCGGTCCCTTTAATGGGGAGTTTTTTTTCCACTGCTTCTTTAGGAATACCGCGCATAATATGGATTCCAAACTTCAAACCTTTACTGTGTACATAATCAGCCAGTTCTTTGAAGCCTTTCCCATCTTTTGAAGAAGGGAAACGGTTTACGGCAGGTTGGTAACGACCATATTCATCCAACACATACCGGGGATCGGTTTGGTTATATCCTCCTGCTTTATCATTCTCTACAAACCAGCGGATGTCAACCACGATATATTCCCATCCATACGGTTTTAATTTATCTGCCATATA
>DAMCDT010000353.1:0-3276 GCA_032058265.1 Tannerellaceae bacterium | reverse complement strand
AAGATGAGAAAGTAGACATCATCCCGAACAATGATTTTAAAGAGACTGGCAATGCCGATAATAAGGTTTGTAAAACAGGGAAACGAAATAAAATCAGGCTGGATTATAAAGAAATATTTCTTATAAACAACCGGAAAGCAACCGCCCGCAGACAAACCACTCTCCAGTTAGAAGATACAGTCTTTCGCAAAATAGCCAAACTATTGAAAGTGACTGATGGCCTTTCAATGGCTATATTCATCAATAATGTTTTGATAAATCATTTTGAAGAATATGGTGAAGATATAGAGGAGATACAACGGAATTACATGATGGACTTTTTGAAATAGTAAATTATGAAAGTAAAAATTGTTATGCTTACCATTCTTACAGGGCTGATAGAATGTATTGATTGGGTAATAAAACTATCCGGAATGCTTCTTGATGTATTCACATATATCCATCGTTTTCTTGCTTCGAAAATAAAAAGATGCAGGCGATGTATATATGCTTCTGTAATAAGAGATTTCAGAAAAGTATCGTGTCCTTCTGCTATTATTCCCATAAAAAATAATGACGATGGGATTTCTGTTGTGGGGATTACAAAAACCGTATTTATAAAGGAATTACCGGAAATAAAAGAACCGGAACCTTTTGATAAAATGGAACTCCCATTGGATAATTACGAAGAAGAACCTGTAATTGATCCGGATGAGATCGATATTGAAACAACAACTAAATCTGTTGAAGAGGTATTTGAGGAATTGGGAGGGAATGATTTATATGATAATATACCTGTTACCGGATATTCGGAGGATGAAGTCTCAAGTGGTGCCAGTATTGAAGAGTTAGGCGAGACATATGCAACCCTTAATGTAGGATCTGCACCTTTAGAGAAGGAACGTAAAGCTGCGGCTGTATTAAATAACCTGAATGGTTCGGACATTTTCAAGTTCTTTATTATCCATGAAAATTGCAATAGAAGAGCAAAGGAATTGATGGATAAGAATTTTGATGCTATTCCGGTAAGTGCTGAAAATAGCTCTTTTGATATAAGCAAATATGTAGATTAACCCATGGGTATAGGACAAACTATGACAAACGGTGTAACACGTTGTCAGGCTTGTAAACCAAGCAAATAATGCATATATATTTGTTGTCGCAGTAGAATTTCTAACAATTAAAATTGAAAACGCGATGAAGAAAATAATCATTTTAGTAGGCTTTTTAATTACAGTGACAAACCTTATGGCACAGGGCGATGGTTCCGCCGGCATCACCGAAGCCACCAATATGGTCACCAGTTACTTCGATCCGGCAACCAAACTTATATATGCCATCGGCGCTGTAACAGGATTGATCGGAGGCGTCAAGGTCTATTCCAAGTTCAGTTCCGGCGACCCCGACACTTCCAAAACCGCAGCCAGCTGGTTCGGTGCCTGTATCTTCCTGATCGTAGCGGCAACGATCCTCCGTTCATTCTTCCTCTAAGGGCAGAACTCTTATAATCATCTAATAATAAATAAAAATGGCAGAATATTCAATCAACAAAGGAATCGGCAGGCCCGCAGAATTCAAGGGGCTCAAAAGCCAATACCTGTTTATATTCGCAGGCGGCTTACTGGTTATTTTCCTGTTGTTTGTGATCCTATATATGGGAGGACTTAACCAGTGGATCTGTATCGGTTTCGGGGTAACCGCAGCATCCGCTTTAGTGTGGACAACCTTTTACCTAAACGGTAAATACGGACTGCATGGGCTGATGAAATTGCACGCTATCAGCAACCATCCCCGCTATATCATCAATCGCATCCGTATCCAACGCCTTTTTAGGGTACTAAAAACTTCTGATAAAAACAAAATCAACACATGAGAAATATCCTCAAAGCAGCAACACTCGAAAGCAAGTTTCCATTACTGTCGGTAGAACAGGGATGCATTGTCAGTAAGGATGCAGATATCACCATTGCTTACCGGGTGGAACTTCCCGAGTTGTTTACTGTAACATCACAAGAATATGAGGCTATTCACGGGGTATGGGTAAAAGCCATCAAAGTGCTTCCCGACTATTCCATCGTACATAAGCAGGACTGGTTTATCAGGGAAAACTATATGCCCGATATCTGCAAGGATGACCTGAGTTTCCTGTCCCGCTCGTTCGAACGGCACTTCAATGAACGTCCTTTTCTGAACCATAGCTGTTATTTGTTTCTGACAAAGACGACCAAAGACAGGGTACGGCAACAAAGCAGCTTCAATGCGTTGACACGCGGCTTTCTTGTACCCAAGGAAATACAGGACAAAGAAACGGTTACGAAGTTTGTGGAAGCAGCCGGGCAGTTCGAGCGCATTATCAATGATTGCGGTTTTATTACCATTACCCGTTTGCAGGATGAAGAAATTACAGGTACGGAAACTTCGGCAGGGATCGTAGAAAAATACCTGTCGCTGTCACAGGATAATACCACTTGTTTACAGGATATAGCATTGGGAGCCGGACGAATGAAAATAGGCGACAACTATTTATGCCTGCATACCCTGTCCGATACCGAAGATGTTCCCGGTAAGGTAGCAACGGATACCCGATATGAACGCTTATCGACAGACCGGAGTGATTGCCGCCTTTCCTTTGCCTCTCCTGTTGGTGTATTGTTATCCTGTAACCATATCTACAACCAGTATGTGTTTATCGATGACCATACCGCCAACCTGAAACGCTTTGAGAAAGAAGCCCGCAATATGCACTCTCTTTCACGTTATAGCCGCAGTAACCAGATCAACAAGGAATGGATCGAGGATTACCTGAACGATGCCCATTCATATGGGCTGACCTCGGTACGCTGCCACTGTAATGTAATGGCCTGGTCGGATGATAAGGAAGAACTCAAGCGCATTAAAAATGATGTAGGTTCTCAACTGGCACTAATGGAATGCAAGCCAAGGCACAATACGGTGGATGCCCCAACCTTGTTCTGGGCAGGTATTCCCGGCAACCAGGCGGATTTTCCATCCGAAGAGGCTTTCTTTAGCTTTATCGAGCAGGCAGTCTGCTTCTTTACGGAAGAAACCAATTACAAAAGTTCCCCTTCGCCTTTCGGCATTAAGATGGTGGATCGCCTGACAGGAAAACCACTGCATGTGGATATTTCCGACCTGCCCATGAAGAAAGGGATCATAACCAACCGTAACAAGTTTATCCTTGGCCCTTCGGGCAGCGGAAAGTCCTTTTTTACCAACCATATGGTCAGGCAGTACTGGGAACAGGGAACGCATGTACTGTTGGTCGATACCGGAAAT
>DAMCDT010000352.1:0-3313 GCA_032058265.1 Tannerellaceae bacterium | reverse complement strand
AAATTAAGAATACAACACTAAAGGAAAAAACCAAATTAATGAAAATAACACGGTTTACACCCGAGTTCTTTTTATTATATACGTATGGTTTGTGCAGTAAATGCAAGTACAAATTACAAAAGAAATTAAAGAAATAAATTATAATAAGCTTATATTCAATAAGATGAAAGTAGATGTTTTATTAGGATTGCAATGGGGAGACGAAGGAAAAGGCAAAATAGTAGACGTTCTTACACCTGAATACGACGTGGTTGCCCGCTTTCAGGGAGGACCTAACGCAGGACATACGTTAGAATTTAACGGACAAAAATATATCTTACGCTCTATTCCTTCGGGAATATTCCAGGGTGGTAAGATGAATATAATCGGTAACGGAGTTGTTTTGGATCCATTGTTGTTTAAATTGGAAGCTGAAGCTTTGGCTGCAAGTGGACATGACCTGACAAAACGCTTGTCTATTTCTAAAAAGGCTCATCTTATTTTACCTACACATCGTGTGCTCGATGCTGCTTACGAATCAGCAAAAGGTGAAGGTAAGATTGGTACCACTGGAAAAGGTATTGGTCCGACTTATACAGATAAAGTGAGCCGTAATGGTATCAGAGTAGGGGATATTTTACATAATTTCGAACCAAAATATGCCGCGGCAAAATCCAGACATGAAGCTATACTAAAATCATTGAATTATACTTATGATATAAAGGAACTGGAGGCTGAATGGCTGGAAGCTTTAGAGTACTTGAAGAAATTTGACCTGATCGATAGTGAACACGTAATCAATAATTACCTTAAAGAAGGAAAGTCAGTTTTGGCTGAAGGTGCACAAGGAACGATGTTGGATATCGACTTCGGTTCTTATCCTTTTGTAACATCTTCTAATACAATATGTGCCGGATGTTGTACCGGATTGGGTGTTGCTCCACGTAATATTGGTGAAGTGTACGGTATTTTCAAAGCCTACTGTACAAGGGTTGGAAGCGGACCGTTCCCAACTGAACTATTGGATGAAACAGGGGAAGTCATTTGTCAGGTAGGTAATGAGTTCGGTTCTGTAACGGGACGTAAACGTCGCTGCGGTTGGATTGACCTGGTTGCCCTAAAATATTCAATAATGATTAATGGTGTAACTAAGCTAATCATGATGAAGAGTGATGTGTTGGATGGTTTTGATACTATCAAAGCATGTGTAGCCTATAGTGTAAATGGAAAAGAAAGTACAGAATTTCCTTATGAAATCGACGATACGCTTGAACCCGTATATGTTGATTTGCCCGGATGGAACATTGATATGACAAAAATGCAGTCGGAAGATGAATTCCCGGAAGAGTTCAATGCCTATTTGACTTTCCTTGAAGAAGAATTGAATGTTCCTATAAAGATCGTATCGGTTGGGCCTGACCGCGAACAGACAATTGTTCGTTACACAGAAGAATAACTGTCAATAAGTTATGAATACAAATGTCATTTTTGTTTTGGCAAGCTTTTTGATGTACAGTTAGTAAACGAAACAACAAGATATTTGTTATTTAATTAAAAAGATAGAAATTATGAATGGTGTGATGAACCCAATAACACTTTATTGGATAATATTTATAGGTATCGCTGTTTTAAGTTGGCTGGTATCCTATCGCTTGCAAAGCAAGTTTAAGAAGTACTCCCAAATTCCTATACCAAACGGTATGACAGGAAGGGATATCGCAGAAAAAATGTTACGGGATAACGGAATATACGATGTTAAGGTGACTTCTACTTCCGGACATTTAACAGATCACTATAATCCAACCGATCATACAGTGAACTTGAGTGAATCTGTCTATAATAGTAATAGTATAGCTGCTGCTGCCGTTGCGGCTCACGAATGTGGGCATGCAGTTCAACACGCTACAGCGTATGCTCCTTTAAAAATGCGTTCGGCTTTGGTGCCTATCGTTAGTTTTTCTTCTAATATAATGACTTGGGTATTATTGGGAGGTATGCTTTTACTTGGAGTATTTCCACAGTTATTACTTTTTGGTATTATCTTATTTGCAATGACGACTTTGTTCAGTTTTATAACTTTGCCGGTTGAGATCAATGCCAGCCAGCGAGCTGTCGCCTGGTTAAGCAATGCCGGCGTGACAAATGCAACAACTTACCCAATGGCTGTCGATGCTTTAAAATCTGCCGCTTATACGTATGTTGTGGCTGCGTTAGGATCTTTAGCTACTTTGCTTTATTATATAATGATTTTCTTAGGCGGTCGCCGTAATTAAAAGTATAATTCATATAACATAAAAGAAGCGTCTTTCTTACGAAGGCGCTTTTTTGTTGTTCAAGAAAATGTTAATTGTTATCTAATCGTAATATATCTTTTAAATTTAAAACTTTCAGGTTTAACTGAGAACATTTAGCCCTCCATTTTTGTCTTAGTTCATATTTTAAATATTACAATTATGGATAGTAAAACAGAAAGAAAATTAGAATCCCAAAAGGAACAATTGGAAGATCGTGCTCAGATTGCAGAAGGTAAAGCAAAATTAGCCGGACATCAGGCAAAAGAAAAAGCACAGGATTTTGGTGATAACATGAAAAGTAAAGCGAAACATGCCGGTCATGTAGTGGAAGAAAAGGCGACGGAAGTTTCTAACACAGCCAAAGAAAAGTATCAACAAACTAAGAATAGAATTGACGAAATGCGAGATCGTTAATCCGGATATGAATCGTCATTGATGGAGGAGATATTCATAATAGAATTGAACCTGCAATAAACAGAGTTTGTCTCAAATCTATTTTGAGATAAACTCTGTTTTTTATTTTAATTCTGTACGGGGCATCAAATAACTCTATGTTTCCAGAGAGTAATTTTGAAAAAACTACCTTGAAAGTTTTATTAATATTATTTGTTCGGACTTTCCCATTTATATGTTACCGGACAGTTGAGTTTTACCGTTTGGTTACCCACCTGTGCATTAAAATCTCCACTTTCGAGAATCCACTTGCCATCATTTCCTACAAAAGCCAGGTCACTTCCTTTTACATTCAGTGTAACGGTTTTGGTTTCGCCTGGTTGCAATTCAACTTTGTCAAATGCACGCAGACGACGTACATCCGGCGTCATTGAAGCTACAATGTCGCTAGTGAATAATAATACGCTTTCTTTTCCTGCTTTCTGACCGGTATTCTTCACGTAGACAGTAAACGTCAGCTGGTCGTCTGCTGTGAAAGTATCTTTGTTGACTTTCAGATTGCTGTATTCAAACGTCGAATAACTTAATCCGTAACCAAATGCCCATTGCACAGAGGCCACTGCTTCATAATCATAAGCGCCCTGCAT
>DAMCDT010000351.1:0-3337 GCA_032058265.1 Tannerellaceae bacterium | reverse complement strand
ATTCGCCCACTCTTTAAATGGTATACCCATAAATTGGGTATTATTATCCGAAAGTCTTCCTTTAAATATATCATCAAATCCATAGGGCCGTGCTACCCATTGATCTTCACCCAAAGGAACAATATCTATGCATATTCCCGCAGGTAAATCTAACGACCAGTCGTTTTCAGGGATTCCGGTTAATATATGTTTATTTTTCAATTTCCATTTGTTGCCAATAAAACTGTTCTCTATCCACAAATCCGAATTGTCTGTTGTCAGTTGGATTTTTGTTTCTGCGTTTTGGATAAAGATTGCAGGGTGTGGTTTTATCTTCCGTTGCATAATAGCCCGTTGGTCACGCACCAGGTTCTGCACGGCTAATGTGGATGAGATAAGTTCCCTTCCGGTGCCATAATGGTAAAACTCGCCGCCGGGCAAAGGAAGGATGCGTACAGATAATTGATTTAATTCAGTGTCTTCTATCTGCGGATGAGCGCCAAGGGATAAACCAAAGCCTGAATAAAGATCATACATTTTATATCCTTTTCCGTCTTCAGTACGTGAACGTTTCATAAGCAATTCAATAGCCCGGTCACTTAACAACCATATACCGATATCCATAAGGAAAAGATGTGTCTGTGCCAGTTCGCCAAGTTTTTGTATGGATGGCTTCTGCAACATAAAATCCAACTCACCGGGATTTGTTCTACTTGAAAGAAAAACTCCATGTCTGGTAGCTAAAACCGGATCGACCCATAAGCCATAACACACAACATCAGCCTCCGGAATAGATTGTAACGGTTCATTTGCCCGTATGTAAATATCTCCGCTCGCTATTAAGGTATGAAATGAACCGGGAGCCTTCTCCATTATCTCATTATATAAAGGCACCTGGAGAGAAAGAAGGTCCTGATTAAGTTTTTGTCCTCTCGCCCAACGAAATACAGGGATCGGCGTTAATATTTTACCCGAAGGAGCATACGCCGGTAAGCGCCTGCTTTGTCCTCCTGCATGCAAAAGAATACGCTTTTCCTTTGAAAGCCATTCTTTTTCTGTGACTTCAGGAGATTCCTCCAGGCGGCAGGCATCCAGTAACCAGGTCGTCCCCCCACCCGATCCTAATCGTTTGCCAATAGGGTCGGATGTACAGAACCATTCTTCTTTAGATACATTCTTGATCGTATGAAAATAATTCACCAGGTTAGGCGGCAGAGAGAGCAACTTCTTCATATTATTATTTGAGTATTCCGTTTTATCATAAACAAGGATGTGAAGATATTAATATTTTTGTGGATAGCACAGAAGAATATTTACAAAAAATACCAGTATTACAGCCGACAGTATGAGCTACCCGCAAAATAAGCTATTTCCCTTCATTCTTTTATGTACATAACTTTTAAAATGACGTTGATAACAATTTCAAATGATCATAATAACATTTCCATTCGATGTTCATGTCTGCTATATGATATTTATACCCTATTTAACAAAACGGTTAACTAAATATAATTAATTTAACATACTATTCTTCTTTGTTAGTAGTTAAAACTCAAAAATTATACTATAATTGCATTTTAATATCTTATAATCAATACTTTTAATTCTCATTATTCTGGTAAAGCCATGGAAAAACACATCAAAACAGACTGGGAAAGTCTAATCATTACAATCTTGCGCATGGTGATCGGTTGGCATTTCTTGTATGAAGGAATAGCCAAAGTAATTGACGGCGGTTGGTCAGCCCAATCGTACCTTGCAAATACGACTGGCTTTTTATCAGGTGTGTATCATTGGATAGCTTCTACACCTATTATTTTGCAGATCACTGATATACTGAATGTTTACGGACTAATCCTCATCGGGTTTGCTTTATTTGTCGGGCTATTCACCCGTTTTGCAGCCCTATGCGGAACGTTACTATTAACATTGTACTACTTTGCTTATCCTCCGTTTGGCCTTTCATTGATAAATGTTTCGCGGGAGAGTCATCTTTATATTGTCGATCCCCTTATTATTGAAGCTGTAGCTCTTATTTTTATCTTCTTTTATAAGAATAGAGGGTATAGTATTGATAATTTAATTACGCTACTAAAGAATAAGTACATAAAATCAACTGATAAATATCACATAGAACCTATTAACGAATCACAGCCTGATAATACCCGTAGAGAGGCTATTAAAAACCTTGCCTCCTTACCTGTATTAGGTTTAATGGGTTGGGGTGCCGGAGTGAATACCAAACGATACGGAGTTGATGTAATGAGTGGAGCCACGGTACAGGTAAACCAACTGGACATTAGTGAACTGAAAGGAACTTTGCCTAGCGGTAAAATAGGAAACCACACGATTAGCCGCATGGTACTGGGCGGCAATCTAATCGGTGGATGGGCACACGCCCGCGATTTAATTTATGTCGACACACTTTTCAAAGCATACAACAACGAAAGGAAAGTGTATGAAACTTTGATGCTGGCCGAAAAAGTAGGAATAAATACCATTAATATCGGTTTCCCTTCAAACGCATTGTTACAAAAATATAAAAAGGCAACAGGTAGTAAAATGAAAGTGATTACGCAAATTGCCGCTGACACCCAGGATGAAAGTAAACTATATGATAATTTATATGAAGCTATTGACTATGGGGTTGATATCATTCAGATACAAGGTAACTGGTGCGACTGGATGGTAAGGGATGGTAAAATAGATTGGATATTCAAGTTATTAAGCCGCATCAAAGAAGAAGGATTTACTGCCGGATTAGCATCGCACACCATTGATGCGCTGATAGCCTGCGAAGAAAACGGTATCATTCCTGATTATTATATGAAGACTATGCATCACGATAAATACTGGTCTGCTCATCCGATTGAGAACCGTGTACCCTTTGAAGTAGATGGCGTAAACCACTTAGATCATAATAAATTTCATAACAACATATTCTGTTTATATCCTGACCGTACCGCTGAATTTGTGCAAAGAACGACTGTACCTGTTATGGGATTTAAGGTTTTGGCTGCCGGTGCGCTTCAACCGCAAGACGGTTTTAAATGGGCATTTGAAAACGGCGCTGATTTTATTTGTGTAGGTATGTTTGACTTTCAGATCGTTGAAGACACAAATATCTGTATCGATGTCCTTAATAATTTAAATAACCGCCAACGACCGTGGCGTGGATAACTATTTGTAAGCATAAATAGGTATTTTCATATTAAATTGTTACTTTTGCACCCGATTTAAAGAAAACAATAAAATGAGTCTCTTATGGCAAAAGCAACAAAAGAAGATGCCCTTCGTTATCATTCGGAAGGAAAACCGGGCAAAATAGAAGTTATCCCCACTAAACCATATAGTACAC
>DAMCDT010000350.1:0-3378 GCA_032058265.1 Tannerellaceae bacterium | reverse complement strand
CGGTATAATTGGCGGGGTACTTGGATCATGGCTTTTTACTCTTTTAGGATTGAGTATTAATGGTATTTTAGGAAGCCTGGTCATGGCAATAGTAGGCGCTGTTGTTCTTCTTTGGATCATTTCGCTATTTAGGAAGTAGATACACAATTACTTATGAATATACAACAAACGAGATAGTTAGAAATGACTATAATAACAAAAGAGCATCTGAATAATCCGGATGCTCTTTTGTTATATAATGTAGATTAATAATCAAGACATTTGAGGCATATTATCAGAGGCTTTTCTTTTCTTGGATATTTCCTTGACAAATATGTATTTAAGTGAAGACTGATCAGCAGCAGGAGAATCAATCGTTTCTTTTCTCACTTCTATCACATATTCATATCCACGTTCATAATTAAATCCCTCTATTCCGCTATACCAGTATTGCCAATCTTTATCTCCTTCGTTTTTGATTAACAAGCATTTCTGAAGACCTACACCCACACAATCAATTTGCTCGGAAGCAATTACCAATTTCTCTGTTTTAGTTGTGTTAGTACAGGATACATATAAAAACGCCATACAAACTAAAATAAACCAATTCTTTCTCATGTCTATATACTTAAAAATTGAGTCAATATAAGAATAAACATAAAGTAGGACGAATAGGTTCAATTTAACTATTTGAAATTCTTATAAACTAAAAATAAAGAAGCCAAAAAGTTGAACGCAATCACACCCCCTCCGCAGGCAATGTAAAAAGCTGTCCAGGGCTTTTCTTGTTTTAATACGAAGTAAGCTATAACTGTAGCCAATATGATCATTATAATAATAACTGTTAAGACAAGCAGTATGATTTTCTTTTTTTTACTCATGGTGTGGGTCAATAATCAAGCGTTACAAAGATAATTGAATCTAAATTCCTTTGCAATAAAAGATCGAACTGTTTAGTTCGCATTGATATTCCGGCGCGAAATGGTTACGGATCGTCGGGCGGTACTGTCATTTTGAATGCTCGTAATATCACTATTGCAATTAGTAAAGTACACATAATTGCCTCCGTCATAAAAACGATATACTTTGCATCCATCATGCTCAAAAAGATAATCAACTTCATAAGTTGTGTTATTGATCGGTTTGACTGTCGCGATTGGCGTTTGGCAGGAGATGAAAAAGATGCAAATTATTGACAAGAAGAGAATTTTAAATTGAAGTGTTTTCATAGCTCTAATTTTTTAATAAAAAACTGATATCCATTAATATGCCAAATATAATGAATATCAGTTTACTATTTTCATCCTGCTATTATTTTAATATCTCTGCAAGTTTCCTATCCAGTTCTTCTCCGCGTAAGTTTTTAGCGATAATAGTTCCGTCTCCATCAATTAATACTGTATGAGGAATGCTGTTAACGCCATAGAGGGCAGCTCCTTCACTTTGCCAGAATTTGAGGTCTGACATTTGTGGCCAAGTGATATTCAAATCCTTGATACCTTTTACCCAATCTTCATTATTGCGGTCTAAGGAAACACCCACGATCTCAAAATTTTTCCTATTGTTTTGATTATATAATTCCACAAGATGAGGCATATCCTTACGGCAGGGAGGACACCATGACGCCCAAAAGTCAACAAGTACGACGTTTCCTTTGCCAGCATAATCTGATAGTTTATGCATTTTTCCGTTGGGGTCTGCCATTTCAAAATCTGTAAACTTCTTGCCGATAGCTACTTTATCCAAGGTGTTTAAGTGATCAATAATCTTATCGACTCCAGGAGCAGATTTGAATGTATTACCGGCTTTACTAATTATATCACGACGGGTAGTTTCATCCAAGCTATGACGGAAGTCATATAAAAGTTTTCCTGCAGTGAGCTTATCAGGATTATTATTGATGTAATTTTTAACGGATTCAGTTATTTTTACATCGATCTCCTCGTATTTCTGTTCAGCATCGGCAGCTATTGTAGCATCTCCCGACTGCATCTTTTCAATCAGATCCTTTAACGGGTTTCTATATTCGACTAATTCTTTTTGAAGAGAAGTTAAAGCGTCATTTTCAGGGGTGCCTGTAACGGTTGACACTTCACCGAGGTTCACTTTTAATTTACCATTTTCTAAAACGAATGTAGCGGCAAAAGGTGCATTTTGGCCACCTGCCACTCTTTGAGCAGGAACATCGTTTTCATCAAAACGCAAGGTGTATAGTTTTGGTATTTCCTGAATACCCTCAAATGAAAAAGCGCCATTCTCTACCAAAGCATTGGCTGTAGGTTCAGCATCATTTACACCATATTGATACAGATATACATTCTTTCCGTTCAGGTTGGCTTCTTCTACCGTACCATTAATTACATACCCTTTATTATCATTGCAAGAAGCCAGCAAAAGAGCACATATTACAAAACTAAAAATCTTCTTCATAATTGAATTATTTTATTTGTGTTAAATATTTATTGTATGATATAACCAACTAAGTGCTGCGAAGTTAAAGAAAAGTTTAGATAATTATCCATGAAAGATAAAGATTCCTTGTATTAAAGCTATATTCTTGATATAGCGTTGAATGACATTCGGCTATTTTACAGAAAGGAGATTAACTTCTTATCTTTTGTTGACGTCCCCATTGTATTTTTATGGTATGTATTTTATCTGCCACCAATTGGTGCACTAATATCCACCAGCCGGTGTATTAATATCCATCAGTTGGTGTATTAATATCCACCAGTTGGTGGAAGATAAAATAGATGCAACTTTTCCATAAAAGATAGATGATGTTTTGATTATTGCATAATTATATAATCATCATCGTACTTTTTCACATGTATTCTGGGAAGAGAATATTTCATTTGAAACTGCAAGGTTATTTCTCTTTTATATTTGAATAAAATGTACGATATTTGCACCGCCAAACAAACTTGATGAAATTAAAAGTATCTACATTAATATAAATTTGAAAAGAAATGACTAAAAGCCCATTACAAATTGAAAGAGCGAAGTACAAACCTAAAGTACCTGCTGCATTAAAAGGCGCTGTAAAAGCTGTCGATGGCGAATACACACAGTCTGTAGCTGATCAGGAAGACATAAAAAAACTGTTCCCACATACATACGGAATGCCGATTATAACTTTTGAAAAAAGTAAAGAATCCGTATCATTGCCTGCGATGAATGTAGGAGTTATCCTTTCTGGGGGCCAGGCTCCTGGAGGTCATAATGTGATTGCCGGTATATTTGACGGGATCAAAACAATCAATAAACAATCCCGTTTGTACGGTTTTATATTAGGGCCGGGCGGATTGATCAATCACGAATATATGGAGCTTACCGGTGATATCATTGATGAGTATCGTAATACCGGCGGTTTTGATATGATTGGTTCAGGACGTACAA
>DAMCDT010000349.1:0-3404 GCA_032058265.1 Tannerellaceae bacterium | reverse complement strand
GGTGGGTGGCGGCATTGCAATATCGTCAAATTAAATGATGATTTTACCGGCCTGGTTCCTTTCGAAGATGGGGAGATTTATAAAGAAGTAACGCCGGAAAACTATGTAGAAGGCCCATTTATGTTTAAAAAGAATGGCAAATACTACTTTATGTGGAGCGAAGGTAGCTGGGGTGGTTCCGACTATTGTGTGGCTTATGCTATTGCTGATTCTCCTTTCGGCCCGTTCAACCGTATCGGTAAGATACTTGAACCAGACGACAATGTGGCATTAAGTGCCGGACATAATTCAGTTATGCATGTACCCGGCTCGGAAGATTATTACATCGTGTACCACCGTCGTCCAATAAATATTACAACCCGTGATCATCGTGTTACATGCATTGATAAAATGACGTTCGACGAGAATGGTTTTATAAATCCTGTTAAAATGACTTTAGAAGGAGTTCCCGCGCGTACTATAAATAAGGGTAAATAATCATCCGTTAAATATAACTAAAAGAGAGGGATAAAGGTATTATCTCTCTCTTTTTATTTTAATTTTGACACCAATGTCAGACACAAAAGACAAAATATAAAATAACATTTATAAGATATGAAGCTGGAAGAGATAAACGATATGGAAAGCCGTATTATAGAAGCTGCCAAAATAGTATTTGTACGGAAAGGGTATGAAGCTACAAAAATGGCTGATATTGCCGCAGAAGTAGGTATCAGCCGGACAGCTATGCACTATTATTTCCGTACAAAAGAATTACTTTTTGAAGCTATATTCGGGCAATTAATAGGAATATTATTACCCAATATTGATGTAATAATGAAAGAGGACACGACTATTCTAGAAAAGTTACCTAAAATTATCGATCAATATTTAATCGCTATCAGGCACAATCCCCTATTCCCTATATTTGTTATAAATGAAATGAATAGAGATCCTGAACATTTATATCATGCAGTTATTAAGAACTCCAATCGAATACAACCTATTCTATATCTCCAAAAACAAATGTTAGATGAAATGGAAAAGGGATTAATTAAGAAAAGACCTTTGATAGATACAGCTTCAACACTGTTATCTCTCATCATCTTCCCTATATTGGTAAGGCATCCTTTAACAACGATATTCTTAAATGATAATCAACAGGCTTTTGAAGATTTCCTTGATAAAAGAAGCTCCCTGGTGAATGAAATAATGTATTATCTGCTTACTCCTGAAAATAAAGAATCAAAAAAATAAAGACGGTATGTTACGAAATAGTTTGTATTTGATAATATGCTTATTTCTCCTGACTTCTTTTACTGAAGCACAGGAAACAATTACTATTACCGAGTGCTATGAATTGGCTAGAAGTAATTTCCCCCTCATCAAACAATACAAATTGATTGATAAGTCCGAACAATACAACCTGGCAAATGCAGGAAAAGGATGGTTACCCCAGATTGCGGTAAACGCAAAAGCTACTTATCAAAGTGATGTTACAAAGTTACCGTTTGACGCGGATATATTATCCGGTATTATACCGGGCTTTGCCATTCCCACATTGAGTAAAGATCAATATCAGATAGCCGCCGAAGTCACACAAACGATCTGGGATGGTGGAATTATCCATTCGACGAGGGAATTGTCACGGGCACAGGCCACAGCAGACCGTGAACAATTAGAAAGCGATCTGTATGCTTTGAATGAACGGGTAAACCAATTATACTTCGGATGCCTTCTACAAGATGAATTACTTCGTCAAAACACCATACTGCAAAATGAATTGCAGGTTAATATTGATCGTATCATCGCAATGATTAATAACGGTGTTGCCAATCAATCTGACCGTGAAAGTCTGGAAGTGGAATTATTGAATGCTCGTCAACGCGAAATTGAATTAAAAGCAAGCCGTAAGGCTTATCGGCAGATGTTAAGCGTATTAATCGGTAAAACTATTGAAGAAAATGACACCCTGGCTCCCCCATCCAACCCATTAAAAGAGGAACAAATTGTCAACTATCAACTGTCAACTGTCAACTCCCTACAAATAAACCGTCCTGAACTCCGTGCCTTGGAAGCAAAGAGTAAATTAATGGAAATACAGAACAAACAGATCACGGCAGGTATGATGCCGCGCATCGGTGTATTTATTCAGGGTGGATATGGACGCCCCGGATTAAATATGCTGGAAGATAGCTTTGAGCCTTTTTATATCGCAGGTGTTCGTTTATCCTGGAATATAGGAAAATTATACACTATGAAGAACGACCGTCGTAAAATTGAAACGAATCGTCAATTGATCGATGTACAACGAGAAACCTTCCTATTCAATACCACTTTACAACTCCTTCAACAAAATACGGAAATACAGAAAATGACGGAATTATTGAAAACTGATAATGAAATAGTTCGATTACGTTCAAGTATCAAAGAAGCCGCTGAAGTAAAACTGGAGAATGGTGTCATTTCCGTTACAGACCTCATCAGAGAAATAAATGCGGAAGACCTCGCCAAACAAACAGTCGCAACGCATCAGATTCAACAACTAATGTCTGTCTATAATTATATGTATACAACGAATAATAAATAAGAACATGAAACGAGTAACTTATTTTGCACTGATAATTATGATTGTTGTAGGAATTAGTTCCTGCAACAGAAATAAAGAAACATTTGATGCAACAGGAGCATTCGAAGCCACTGAGGTGATCGTTTCTTCCGAAGTAAATGGAAAGATTATGGAATTTACCGTTCAGGAAGGCGACAGGTTGGATGCAGGAGCATACGTAGGTTATATTGATAGTACGCAACTCTATCTGAAAAAAATGCAATTAAGTGCAGGTTTAAGAGCTGTGGACATCCGCAAACCGGATATACGTAAACAGATTGCCGCCCTTGAACAACAAATAACAACCGCCCGAACGGAACAGCAACGGATGGAAAACCTCGTGAATGCAAAAGCCGGTAATCAAAAACAATTGGATGATATCGTCAACAATATCAAATACCTGCAAAAACAATTGGATGCGCAGTATTCAACATTGAATAAAACATCCGGTAGCACAGACGCTGAAGCGGAAGGTTTACTTTACCAGATCATGCAATTAGACGATCAGTTACAAAAAAGCCGTATTATAAATCCCCAAACCGGGACAGTATTGGTAAAATATGCGGAAGCCGGTGAGATAGCTGTCGCGGGCAAACCTCTATATAAAATCGCTGATACAGATTTATTATATCTACGTGCTTATATCACTGCCGGACAACTTACCCAATTAAAACAAGGGCAAACCGTCCGTGTATTTGCAGATTTCGGAGAAAACGACACTCGTGAATATTCCGGAACGATTACATGGATATCAGATAAATCCGAAGTTACACCAAAAGGCATACAAACTAAAGACGAACGAGCCAAACTGGTATAT
>DAMCDT010000348.1:0-3476 GCA_032058265.1 Tannerellaceae bacterium | reverse complement strand
AAATGGAGATGAAAATAATTAACCTGGGAGATTCAAACAGCATATTGAATCGGTTTGTTGCGGAGTTGAGAGACGTTGATATACAGAAAGATCGTTTAAGATTTCGTCGAAACATTGAACGTATCGGAGAAATTATGGCATACGAGATAAGTAAAGATTTTATTTATAGTAAAAAAGATATCCGGTCGCCGTTGGGAACTGCTGTGATGAATACGCCGGATGATAATATTGTGATCAGTACTATCCTTCGTGCCGGAATACCATTCCATCAAGGTTTTTTAAGTTATCTGGATTATGCCGAAAATGCCTTTGTTTCAGCATACCGGAAATACAAAGACCGTTTAAATTTTGATATACACATTGAATATATTGCTTCGCCTAACCTGAATGATAAGACGCTAATCATTACTGATCCGATGCTGGCAACCGGCAGTTCGATGGAAATGGCATACGAAGCCCTGCTGACCAAAGGGAAACCTTCGCATACGCAC
The DNA here is from genome assembly GCA_032058265.1 of Tannerellaceae bacterium. GTDB lineage: Bacteria > Bacteroidota > Bacteroidia > Bacteroidales > Tannerellaceae > DFXE01. Next base: position 2,985 of record DAMCDT010000348.1, on the reverse strand, counting down.
ATAGCATCTGTAATTGCCAGTAAACAGGCTATTGAATATCTTCACACAAATATGCCTGACGATAAAATTACTATATGGGTGGCAGCTATTGATAATGATCTGGATGAACACTCATATATTGTACCGGGTCTTGGGGATGCTGGTGATTTAGCTTATGGAGAAAAAGACAACTAACAAATAATACTTATATGAAACAAGCATACAATGAGGCTATTCTTAAAGCCTAATGCTGGTTCCATACCTACCAATTAAAATTTAAATCGCATGAAAAGAGTTTTTATTTTTAAAGATTTCAAATCTCAGAAGTTTTGGAGTATTGATGTAGAAGGTAGTGGATTTACTGTGAACTATGGTAAATTGGGAACGGAAGGACAAATACAGGAAAAGACATTCTCTACTCCGGAAGAAGCAGAAAAAGAGGCAAATAAGCTAATAGCTCAAAAAACTAAAAAGGGTTATGTAGAGACTCAGGAGGATGCCGCAAAAGAAATGAAGGTGGAAGCTAAGAAATATAAGCTCTCGTACGATGAATATGATGAAGGTAAAACTCAGGGAGATCTGTTAATCAAAATAGTAAAAGATAAAAGATTGCCGGAGATTAAACAACTGACAATCGGTTGTTGGGATTATGAGTGTGGTGATTGCCAGGAGCTGGTAGACGGAATGATAGCCAATAAAGAGAAATTCGAACATATCGAAGGACTGTTTTGGGGAGATATTGATTCAGAAGAAACAGAAGTATCCTGGATTGAACAGACTGATCTATCTCCATTATTGGACATCATGCCGAAATTGAGTGACCTTCGGATAAAAGGAACTAATAGTCTACGCATCGGACAAAAGCCGCGACCCAATTTGAAATCCCTTGAAATTATCAGTGGCGGTTTACCTTCTGATCTGGTTGAAGACATTATAAAATCAGATTTATCTAATTTAGAAAGCCTTATATTGTATGTGGGAGTAGATAATTATGGATTTGACGGAAATATCGATCAATTTAAACCTTTATTTTCGAAGGAGAAGTTTCCTAAATTAACTTATCTTGGAATTGTAAATTCAGAAGAACAAGATAAGATTGTGAATATGTTCCTGGAATCGGATATTTTACCTCAATTGGAAACAATGGATATTTCAGCCGGTGTTCTTACGGATAAAGGCGCCCAGTTACTTTTAGATAATGTTAATAAAATAAAACATCTGAAGTTTATTAATATGCGGTATAATTACTTGAGCGATGATATGCAAAAGAAGCTATCAAAACTGCCGGTAAAGATCGATATTGCTGAATCTGAACCACTTGACAGGGATTATCTGAAATACGGTGGCTATCCAATGATCACCGAGTAAATGCTGGTTTTCGTTGTTAGCAATATAGAATCAAAAAGAACAACTTATTTTATTCAGGCAGGGAGGGAATCAGGTATTCAGGCTCGTTTTATAACGTATGATGAATTGATTAAAAATTTATCGGGATATGATGATGCGGTAATTAAACTGGAGCCTCCCTCTTATAAAGAATCTGATTTTTTAGCTTATAATAATTTATGTATTGATTATATACGGCTATTAGAACATATTTCCAGTATTAAAAAAGCGGAAAACGTTCATTTTATTAATGATCCTTTATCACTTTGTTCAACATTAGATAAGGTAGTAAACAAATCTTTATTATCCGGTTTGCCTGTTACACCTGTGTTATCTTCTTCTGTACATCACTATGATGAATTAATTGAATTACTTAATAGACAGAAAAAGAATAATGTATTTATTAAACCAAGATACGGATCCGGAGCAGGCGGTATTATTGCATTAAAACAAAATAGCCGTACAAAGGAATTGATTGCTTATACAACTCTGAAGAAAAATGGAGATCGATTTTATAATACCAAACGGATAAACAGGTTAACTCATAACAAAGATATTGCTGATTATACAAATGCTGTATTCAATTCGGAAGCACTGGTTGAGGAATGGATAGTAAAAGATATGTTTGAAGGTATGAATTACGACCTGCGTGTTGTCGGACAATTTGGCAATATAGAACATATAGTTATCAGATATAGTAAAGGAACTATAACAAATCTTCATCTAAATAATAAAGTTGGAAACTTTTCAGATTTAAAAGTAAGTGATGATTTATTAAAAAAGATACGGCAAATCAGTGTTCAGTCAATCGAAATGTCAGGACTGAACTATGGAGGGGTCGACGTATTAATTAAAAAGGATTCCGGCGAACCTTACATTATTGAAGTGAATGGCCAGGGTGATCACATTTATCAGGATATATTTAATGAAAACCGGATTTATAAAAATCAAATAAAGCATTATGTCAGTTGATGTGGATATGAATAAGATTGTAGGAAGGCAAGATATATTAATGCTTTGTTTTGATACACTACGGTATGATGTGGCAGTTGGGGAAGAGCGTTCTGGCGGTACCCCTGTTCTGAATAAGTATAGTGAGAAATGGGAAAAGCGTCATGCTCCGGGCAATTTTACGTACCCTTCCCATTTTGCAATATTCGCCGGTTTCTTCCCTTCTCCTGCTGATCCACAATTATTCAAAGAACGTAAATGGCTTTTTTATCCAAAACGTATTGGTACCGAACGGATAACACCTAAAGATAGTTATGAGTTTACAAAAGCTACCTTTGTGGAAAGCTTGTCTGAAGAGGGGTATGAAACGATTTGTATAGGCGGTGTCAGGTTCTTTAGTAAGCTAAACGAAATAGGGAAAGTATTCCCGGGATATTTCAATAAAAGCTACTGGAAACCTACATTTGGATGTTCGGAAAAACGAAGTGCCGAAAACCAGATTGATTTTGCTGTCAATAAATTATCTGCTTATCCGGTTGATAAAAGAGTCTTCATGTATATTAACTTCTCTGCTATCCATTATCCTAATTATTATTATTCGGATGGAAAAAAACAAGATGATCTGTCAACCCATGCCGCTGCATTACGTTATGTTGATAGTCAATTAGA
>DAMCDT010000347.1:0-3516 GCA_032058265.1 Tannerellaceae bacterium | reverse complement strand
AACTCAAAATACTGGCACTACATGATAAAAACTACGCATTTGTCGGATGAACCCTATTTCCTTTAGCAAAACGCGAAGTACCATCATAACGGATGTTTCCTTCAAAAAGATATTTGCCTGCATAATCATAATTTACGCGGCCTAACCATGACATCATAGCCAATTCACGTGTGTATCCTTTATTTTGCATTCCTGATGTAGAACCTGCATTTATGTCACCAACCTCTGTGCTGGGGAAATCCTGGCGATAAGCTTCTGTGTATTTTTTCTGGAATAATTCAGCGTGAAACCCTGCTAAAACACTTAAATTATGCAATCCGAAACTTTTATCATAATTTATTAAGATATCACCATATACTGTGTTTTCGAAATTATCCTTCTGATACATTTTTGAAGGGCCATGATATTTGCTTGGATTATACTGGATATCTTTTATAAATTCATTACTGTCTTCGAGATATAACTTATAAGATGCTACTCCCTTGATTGATAATCCATCCCAAATATTGTATTTTAATGAACCCGATGATTGCATATAATGTCTCTTCTTATTAATAGTGCCGCCAAGATCCATCCAGGCGATAGGATTTCCATCACCAATTGTACCATAGTCTCCATTGGATTTCTTATATGGAACCATAGGGGATATTCTCCGTACCTGACGGAATATCTGGTCATCACCTCCTCCAACATATGAATTTGTTGGTTCAAGGATGTCCAGATTGGTATAAGAAATACTTGCGTTCATTTCCAAACGGTCTGTAGGGTTAGCATCCAGATTTACCCGGAAATTGTATCTGTCTTTATTGCTATGTTTAATCAGGCCTTCTTGCCTTTGATATCCTACGGATGTCATATAACGAATGGCTTCAGATCCACCTGTAATATTAATATTATGTGTATGTTGAAATCCAGAACCTTTATAGAATAATCCCATCCAATCGGTATTAGGATAATTGTCAGGATCAGATCCGTCCCGGAATTTCTGTATCATTTCAGGTGTATAGATTTCTGCTCTTCCGTCATTTCGTAATGCTTCATTATATAATTCGGCATAGTCGGCTGAAGATAATAAGTCTGGCAAACGTGTTGGATCGGACCAACCAAAATTAGCAGCATAACTTATTTTTGCCGCGCCTACTTTACCTCTTTTGGTGGTCACTAGTATTACCCCGTTGGCTGCTTTAGAACCATAAATAGCTGCACTAGCCGCATCTTTAAGAACGGAAACGCTTTCTATATCTTCCGGACTGATTTGATCAACTTGTGTCAAAGAAGATTCCACACCATCTAATAGTACCATAGGTGTAGAACTGTTAAATGTACCGACCCCTCTTACTCGTATCGTTCCTCCGTCTGATCCTGGTCGTCCTTGGCGTTGATTAATGGCCACACCTGCTAATAATCCTTGTAATGCGGAAGATACAGAAGTAACCGGTCTGTTTTCAAGTAACTCATTATCTACATTTGCGACGGACCCAGTTAGATTTACTTTCTTCTGGGTACCATAACCAACAACAACAACTTGGTCGAGACCGATAGCACTTTCATTTAAAATAATATTCATCTGACTTACAGTAGCAGCTATATCCTTGGTAGTATACCCTACATAAGAAATGCTTAAAATAGAGCCTGATGGTATATTTGCCAGTTCGAAATTGCCATCGAAGTCAGTTACTGTACCAATAGTTGTTCCTTTAACAATAACAGATGCGCCGATGATGGGGTCTCCGTATGAGTCTTTCACTATCCCTTTTGCTGTAATATTTTGCTGTGTGATAGGTGAAGATGTCTTTGATTTTTTTACAGGTACCAGCATCACTTGCCCATTCTCTACGATGAATGAACAGTTTTGTTTTGAAAGGATCAATGCCAGCGCTTCCTCAAGGGAAACATTCTTTTTGTTTACGGTCACCCGTGCCCTATCATTAACCGTTTCATTCGAATAAATGATACTGACTCCCGATTGACTCTTAATTTCCTCGAAAGCCTGTTTTAGCGTGGTATTGTTGAGGGAGAGGTTGACTTGCGATTCTAATATATTCGCATTCAGAACCAGGGAACAAAAGCAAAGACACATAACAGACAAAAGTCTTTGTTTACATTTAATTTTAGCAAGAGAGTTGCCCACTCTCCTTTTAAAGGATTCTTTCCTCATAATAAATAGATTTAGATATGAATAAATGAGTGTTTACTTATCGTTCGCTTATTTGATAATACATATCGCTGGCAGATTTGTAATCCGGAATAAGTATGTACATCAAAACTTTCATAACATCTTCCGGCGAATCTCTCAGATTTAAGTCGCCCGATATTTGATTATTCAATAGTTCTTTATTTAAAATATTGATTTGAACATTGTAAGCTTTTTCCAATTTCCTGATAACTGTCGCCAACGGTTCCCGTTCAAATTGCATCCGCCCGTCCAACCAGGCAACATATACCATAATATCTACTGTTTTTAATTCTTCTTCTTTTGACATGTCTGAGAAACTGTAAAGTTGGTTTGGGGTCATAACGACAGATTCTTTCTCCCCATTTATTGAAACGCTACCCTTTACTAATACTGTTTCAAAGATGTTCGATTCTTTATCGGTCATTACATTGAACTGAGTGCCCAGTACATTTACTGATTTATAAGAAGTTTTTACTATAAACGGCCTGCTTTTGTCTTCCTTTATATCAAAGTAGCCTTCTCCATCCAAGAAGACCTCTCTTTTGGATTTATCAAAGAAAGAGGGATAAACAAAAGAAGTACCAGAATTGAGGTGTACCGTGCTTCCGTCTGCCAGGATGATTTTACTTCTTTTTCCATACGGAATATGAATGGTATGTAGTGTCGGTTCTGTTTGCTTTTTAGTTTGAAAGGTATCGTTATTGATAACCAGGCTTCCTTGGTTATAATTAAGAGTGGCCGACGAGTCGGAAATCAAAATACTTTCACCATTATCTAACGTTAATTGAATATCGTTGGTGAAAGTTGAGTGGGCAATAGCTGTTTCATAATCGACAATGGATATTTGCTCTTGTTGATATGGAAGATATATAAATAATAAGATGGCTGCAACGGCACCCGCTAAAGAAGCATAGATAATTGATTTTCTAATTATTGATTGGCGCTTTACTATCTTTATTTTGGAAAGTATATGGTCGATTCTTTCCTGATCGGGAGATTGAGTTTTAATAGCGTTTACAATTTCCACAGAAGCCCAGACGGTCTGTAATTCATAGAAGTGTTTTTTATTTTCATTACTGGCATTTATCCAGTTGCTAATTTCTAAAACTTCATCTGAAGAACATTTTCTTTCAATAAAGCGAATTAGTTTATAATCATCCATATCAAAGCATTAGAAACTTGTTAATATTTGTTTCTATAATATGAACGAAAATAAAATGGGTAACCCTAGTAAAAAATTAAAGAAAATAAATATATTTTTAATATTGTAATGATAAATACAGGATAAGCACCATGTGGAAATAACTGTCGGAAAGTTCAGTTCTTAGTAATTGGAGAGC
>DAMCDT010000346.1:0-3545 GCA_032058265.1 Tannerellaceae bacterium | reverse complement strand
TTTCATGATCTCTTCGATTGCCTTGTCGAGTTGCGGGTCTTTATCATTCAAACGGTCTTCGAAGGTATTCTTTACATAGATATCAGGCGCTACTCCTGCAAATTCCATGTCTTCACCTTTCAGGTTGTAGCAGCCCCATGCCGGAAGCCTGCAAAACGAACCGTCCACCAGCATACTTCCCGATGTAAAAATGATCCAGCGATATGTCTCGGTTCCTATCAATTTTCCGATACCTAATGTACGTATACCGTTGGAGGTAACTTCGGCATCACTCAGGCTTCGCTGATTGATCAGTACGACTATCGGTTTATCTCCCGGAGTTACGTTCGGATGTGTATTTTGTTGTTTGTCCCTGTATTTCCAGGTGAAATGTTGTTTGCGTGCGAGGTAATCCAATACTTCCTGATGTACATTGCCTCCGTTATTATAACGAAGGTCGAGTATCAGGGCATCTTTATGTACGGCATCGGTAGCCATATCGATAAGGAATTTGTCTAATGACCCGCTTCCCATATCACGCATGTGGTGATATGCCACTCTGCCGTTCGTTTTCTTTGTTACCCGGTCGCGGCAATTATCCTCCCACATAGTATAAAAAATAGGAGAGAGGGCGTACCCCGAAATAGTATGAAGCGTAACATCAAACGATTCATTCCCGCGGCTGAAAGTCAAAGTCAGTTCTTTGTCGGAAACGGGTGAAGCAAAATAGTATTCCCTGTTAAACTGTTTATCCACTTTACGGCCGTCTACCGCAATTAATTCGTCGCCGGGACGGATCTTTTGATCCTTTGTGTATGCCGGTGATCCTTTTAAGATAGCAGCAACTTTGTATGGAGAATCATTTTCGAAGATAACGCCTGTTTCCATCGACTTCATGGAAGTAGCTTTCCGTTCTTCATTACCCGCAGACGAAAAACCAAGATGGGATGAATTCAGTTCGCCAAGCATATCGTTTACCATATAGCGGAAATCCCTTCTTGACTTCAAATGCGGAATGAATTGTGCATAATATTCTTTTTTAGCTTTCCAATCAATTCCGTGTAAAGCCGGATCGTAGAAGTTTTCCGTAATAAGCGCCCAAACTTCATAAAACATTTGCTCGAATTCATTGCGGTTATTTTGTGAGAAGTCCTGTTTGATATCTATTTTCTTGGCGCTTGCCCCTGCCAGGTCTACAGAGTGAATATTGCGGTCTTGTAAAGCATATAAGTTTTTGCCGTTATATGTTAAGGAAGAAGGAGATGTTAAACCAGTAATTTTTTTAGCAGGTTGTTGGTCGAAATCTTTCAATTCTTGTACATATAATCCCCATGATCCTTCATGGTTGGATGTATAAAGCAGGTAATCTTTATCACTGTTTTTAATAATCATTACGCCCGACTGGTTTCCGGATGATTGCAATTGTTCCCAACGCCGATGAATATCATTCAAATCGAAAGTTATCTTTAAATCCTTTTCCTTCGATGCTTTCTTTGTTGTATCGGTATTAAATAGTTCGTTGTATTTGTCAGTTACAAAAGGATTATCGGTATGGTTGAGTTTGATGCGATAAAGGTTTGCGCGTGTTCCCCGAGGGAAAGAAGAAGCATAGCGATTCGCCGTAAGGTAAAGGTATTTACCGTCCGGAGACCAGGCCGGACTATTCTCAACGGAAGCGCTGTTTGTCAGGTTCGTAACTGTTTTTGACTGAATGTCGCAGATAAAGATGTCACGTTCAAACAGATTCATTGCCGTATAAGCTAAGTATTTATTATCTTGGGAGAAGCTCATACTATAATTCTGGAACGACCAAAATTCATTGTCGGCTAATTTTTCCGTTTTATCTGTTGTACAGTTTAGGAGATTCAGGCTTTCACTTCCTTCCACAAAGGCGATCATCGAGCGGTCGTTGCTTTCCGTCAGGCTTTTGATCATTCTGTCGGGTGTATGTATTGCCTTTTCAGCCGTAGGTTTTTCGACGGATATTTTATAAAGGTTATACCATCCGTTCCGTGTACGCGTATAGTAAACGGTAGAATTATCCTTCGCCCATTTTACCTCTAATACACGTTCTTTCGGATGGGTGGGTATTTCTTTTATGAAAAGACCTTTGGTATCCGAAACGAACAAACGCCCGCGTGAAACAAATGCAAGCTTTTTCCCATCCGGTGATATATCACATTCCGTTATTTTTCCGTCTGTATTATAAGAGAAGGCTATGTCCGGACGGCTGTTTTCGTACACTTTTATCGACGGTATCGTCGTTTTTCCGGTTTCAACATCATATAGATGTATCACATAATCTTTGGTAAAAACTACTTTTTTACCGTTATGGCTGACTTCCGGTTGCTGAATACCTGTTGTGAAGTCTGTCAAAATGTTTACTTTTCCATTATCCAAACGGGCAATATTATATTCTCCGTTCTTTTCATCAGTCGCCCAATACAAATTTCCTTTACTGTCAACCGAAGGCCATACGTCTTTCCCTATATAGGTTGTTAACTGCTTATATTCCTTATTTTTCGCATCCCATGATTTGATATCGGGATTGTTTTCTCCTTTGTATCCTTTGCGTGTTGGAGAACCATAACTTTCGGTAGATTCGTTGAAGTAAAAGACACCGTTAACCGGGTTCTCTACTAAATTGGCGATTGTATTAAAGTAACCGTAAAATAATCGTTGGGGAGTTCCCCCGTCGATACTTACTTTATAAGTGGTTAAATTATTGTACCTGTTTGATTCAAAATATATGTATTTTGAATCGGCAGACCATGAGCTGACATTGTCGGATGCCTGGTGAAACGTTAATTGTTTTATGCTTCCGCCGTTTACAGGAGTCACATATACGTTGTTATTACCTTGCTCGTCTGATGTAAAAGCAAGCCATTTACCATCAGGTGAAACTTTTGGAGAGGTTTCATAACCGTCCATGGCCGTCACGCGGGAAGCAGTACCTCCCGATGAAGAAGATTTCCAGATTCCGCCATCATAACAAAAAAAGATTTGTGTGGCATCGGGAGTCATGGTAGGTTGTGAAGCGAAGAACAGACTGTCTTGTCCGTAAGCAAACATAGTGAAAGAAAGACATAGTAGTACTATCGATTTTTTCATATGAATAAAAATTTATATGTATCTATAAATAAAAAGGCAAATCAAAAGGTTCCTGATAGTTTCTTTTGGCACAGATTACAAGGATTTCACGATTTTATAATAAATATCTCAATAGTGATATCTGTGTAATCTGCGCCTGATATTAATATTTAAATCTCATCAAGGTACCTGTTTGACAAGCCTTTCAACTATTCAAAGATAATGTTTTATTCTATTTCATACTCCGGATTTTGCTGGAGATTAGGATTTAATTTAAATTGATCTAACGGGATCGGCAAGATCGCGCGGTAGAAATCCCAGTTTATATCGTATCCTTTTGCCGCGTTATAGTGGTATCCTCCGCTTCTCTGGAAGGTAATACCATTACGCAACAAGTCGAAATAGCGGTGTCCTTCACCAAAAAATTCTTTCCTTCTTTCGTCCAGTATTCTTTCTAATGTATATGCTGATTCTTC
>DAMCDT010000345.1:0-3569 GCA_032058265.1 Tannerellaceae bacterium | reverse complement strand
AAGATAGTGAAACAGCCTTTACGAATGCCCGTTACGGATTTATTTCCGGAGCACTTAGAGAAACATACGAGCCAAATAAAGTACAGGAAATAAAAAGCACACAGATCATAGACCTGTTTGTTACAAATAAATTGCTGGGCTTTCCCATCTTCATTTTCTTTATGTGGATCATGTTCGAAGCAACCTTCCGTTTGGGGGCTTATCCGATGGAATGGATCGAAAGCCTTGTAGAAGTAATCGGTAACGGTGTACGTAACTTTATGCAGGAAGGCCCATTTAAAGACCTATTGGTGGACGGTATTATCGGAGGAGTCGGTGGTGTGATTGTTTTCCTTCCCAATATTCTTATCCTTTATTTGTTCATCTCTTTTATGGAGGATTCCGGATATATGGCGCGGGCAGCCTTTATTATGGATAAGATCATGCACAAAATGGGGCTTCATGGCAAATCATTTATTCCGTTAGTTATGGGATTTGGTTGTAATGTCCCCGCTATTATGGCATCACGCACCATTGAAAGCCGCAACAGCCGTATGATAACCATGCTTATAAACCCCTTGATGAGTTGCAGTGCAAGGCTTCCTGTATATGTATTACTAACGGCAGCCTTTTTCCCTAATCATGCCAGTTTTGTCCTTTTAGGGTTGTATTGTACAGGTATACTGCTTGCCGTAGTCATGGCAAGGCTATTCAAACGCTTTTTATTTAGTGAAGAAGATGTTCCTTTTGTCATGGAATTACCCCCTTACCGGATGCCTACATTAAAATCTATATTGATCCACATGTGGGAGAAAGCCAAACAATACCTGAAGAAAATGGGGGGAGTGATATTAGTTGCATCCATTATCATTTGGTTCCTGGGTTATTTCCCACTCCAAACACCCAACGCAGAAACATTTGATCAACAAATTGCGGATATTGAACAAACTAATATTGAAGAAGAAGATAAATCAGAAGCAATTGCTGAGGTCGAAAGATTGAAGGCAATCGATCACCAGCAAAATTCGTATATCGGACAGTTAGGCCAGTTCATTCAACCGGTTTTAAGTCCCTTGGGCTTTGACTGGAAAATAAGCGTCAGCCTGTTAACAGGGATGGCTGCAAAAGAAGTAGTGGTTAGTACCCTGAGTGTATTATATACAGGTGAGGAAGCGGAAAGTCAATCGCTCCCCGAACGGCTGAAGCAGGATACATATTCGGATGGCACACCTGTGTTTACTCCATTAGTTGCCCTAAGCCTGATGCTCTTTATCCTTATCTATTTTCCATGCATAGCCACCATCATAGCTATCTCTAAAGAGTCTAACTCGTGGAAATGGGGATTATTCGTGATCGTCTATACCTGTGTTTTAGCCTGGGTGGTATCTTTTATCGTTTATCAAACCGGAAGTCTGTTCCTCTGATAATATTTACTCAATTAAAAAGCTATGTGGCAGATCATTGCAGTTATAATCACCGGTATCCTTGCTGTCTGTTATATTATCTACCGGATATATAAAATTATTACCACAACTAAAGAAGGTAATAATCCCTGTGACGGATGCAGTGGATGTCATTTGAAGGAGCAGATAAAAGATATAAAAGAATGTCCCGAACATATTAAATAGATTTTTGTTATAAAAATTATAAAGTCTTTTTTATATTTGCATAACACATAACCCTTAATTAAAACTATGTTTTTTGGTCACACATTAAACAAAGTTAAAATATTGCTTTTTATATCATTCTTGTTTGTCTCCTTTATGAGATGCACTAAGGATGATACATTTAATTTGCGCAGTAGTGAAAAGGATTATTATTATTCTACAAATAATAAAAAAACTGCCGATCGGTTATCCAAAATAATGTATAACAATACGGACTCGGCTAACCCAAAGGAACGGTTTAAGTTGGTGCATATATCGGATGCTCATCTTTCAAGTAAATCGTCAAGTAGTAACAACTATAAATCGCCTACAAATCTGATTGAGGCTGTAACCTTTGCTAATCAAGCAGAGTTGAAAATTGATGCGATAGCTGCAACTGGCGATCATATTTATTATGCGGAGAAAAATAAAGCATTGAGTTTTATGGAATCGTTTTACTATCACCTTTATCTGGATAATTATGTTCCGACTTTTCCGTGCTATGGTAACCACGACTCTAATACCTCTGAAACTTCTGTAAATAGTTACCTCAACAGGGCTGAATTATATGCCGCCTTTACCAATTATGGCAATTATATTTTACATCGTGATATAGGAAAAAATTATTATTTTGCGGATGTAGCTAATCCTATGGGCGGAACAATCCGTTTCATTGCTCTAGATATGCTGGACCAACCTGCAATCGAATTCAATACTCTTCATGATGTTGTTTATTCGCAGGAACAGATCAACTGGCTGGGGAATGTTGCCTTAAAAAAGGATATGACGGATAATCATAGCATTATCATTCTTAATCATTTCCCTTTTCAGCCTCAATGGGGAGTTTATCAAACGAATGAAAAATTCATTCATTCTTGGAAATTAATTCCTGAAATTATTGAAGCTTTCCGTAAAAAAGAGAAAATTACTAAATCATATAAGGCATCCGGAAGTTTGGGAGAATCAAACCGTACTTTCTCTCATATTCATGTTGATTTCGACTTTAACGCTTCACCGGGTGAATTCATTTGCTACCTGGGAGGACATGCACATATAACTGCTCAGTTTTCTATTTCCGGTTTGGATAATCAATCACCTGACCTGCCATGGCAACAAATGTTTTTATGCACGAATATGTCGCCATCTGAAAAAGGCGAAATCTTTAATATGGTAGAACGAGAAAGATATAGCCTTACGGATAATAGTTTTTGTATCTATGCCATAGACACAATGGAGAAAAACATCTATATAACATTTTTTGGCGCTTACAAACCTATCGACAAACCAAACTATCCTGAAATAATGGTAATCAATTATTTATAAATAAATAATTATTATACCCAGAACTTAGATTCGATTGAAGAAGTATTTACCTCGAGAAGTTTATCTATATTCATTAAATCAAAAACTCTGGCAGCAAAATAGATATCATGTAGAGCAATACCGATATTGTAAACAAGAATACGTTCCTTGTCTGTTTCACGCCCTTTATTTTCACCTAATAAAACCTTTGAGAATTCATCGAATTGTTTAAACTGATCAAAGTAGCGGAAATCCTTAACATGTCCTGCGTCGTCGGCAAATACTTTATCGAAAAACAGATCACAGTTCTGGAATCCACGGGTATGCACCGGAACCACAAGTACGCCTTCCTTGAAAACATAATCCGGGGCTATTAATTCGGTGGCTACTGTCACACAAGAAACTACTACATCTGCTCCATCTATTAGTTCTTCTGCTGATTTGTAGATCGTAAATGTCACATTCCTATAATCGGAAAACCTTTCCTTAAATAATATCTCTTGTCCTTTATATGCCAGTAGCCTGATATGAATAGGTTCATCATCCATAATGGATAATAAACATAGCAAAGTTGCCCTGGCTGTATTTCCTAAACCAAGAAATGCGTACTCTTTTGTTCCGTTTTTTTTCAACGTTTGAATA
>DAMCDT010000344.1:0-3597 GCA_032058265.1 Tannerellaceae bacterium | reverse complement strand
CACGGAAAGATTCCAATTGTTTTGTGGAATTCGCCATAAAACTTCCCGGAAAAGATGAAAAGCATGGACAAATTTATTTGCCGATCGATGCTAAATTCCCCAAAGAAGTATACGAACAATTAGTGAATGCCTACGAATGCGGAGATCCCCATACCATCGATGTATATGGAAAACTGATGGAATCTACCGTACGAAAAATGGCTAAAGATATTTCTGATAAGTACGTCGATCCTCCTTATACCACTGATTTCGGGATCATGTTCCTGCCATTCGAAAGTATCTATGCCGAAGTAGTCCGACGTACATCGCTGATGGAAGAGTTGCAACGCAAATACAAAGTGATCGTAACCGGCCCAACCACACTGGCAGCCATACTAAATAGTTTACAGATGGGATTCCGTACCTTATCCATACAAAAATATTCGAGCGAAGTATGGACTATTCTCGGAGCTGTCAAGAGAGAATTTGAAAAGGTGGGCGGTATGTTGGAAAAAGCACATAAAAATATCCGCCTTGCAGGCGGCCAGATCGAAGAAGTGCTAGGTACACGCACCCGCGCGATCCAACGCAAACTGAAAGACGTAGAAGTATTGAGCGACGAAGACGCACGTGCCATACTTCCGGAAATAGGTAAATTAAACAACGGAATAAGAGAAATAGACAGGTTAGAATTGGAAGCTGAATCGAAAGAATGAAGAAAAGGCAGATTCCCCACACCTATGTCATCATCTTCTATGTCATTCTGTTTTGCGCCGTCCTTACATGGATCATCCCGGGAGGTAAATATGTTGAGATAGAAAACGACAACGGAACCAAAACATTAGTCTATGAAGCCGTAGAGCGTGTCCCGCAAAGCTGGCAGATACTAAGCGCCTTTTACAAAGGATTTATAGAACGGGCTGATATCATAGTATTTATACTGATCATTGGCGGTGCGTTCTGGATAGTGAACGACAGTAAAGCGTTCGATATAGGCACTATTAGCTTCTTGCGGAAAGCACGGAAGATGGAAAAGAACAAACTCGTCAAAAAGATAGGCGTTGAAAACTTCCTGCTTACGTCCATCATGCTGCTCTTCAGTTTATTCGGCGCCGTATTTGGGATGAGTGAAGAAACGATCGCTTTCTGCCTCGTACTTGTCCCGATGGCTATTTCTATGGGCTACGACTCTATCACAGGCGTTTGTATGGTGTTCGTAGCTGCCGGACTGGGATTTGCCGGAGCGATACTTAATCCTTTCACAATCGGTATCGCACAAGGCCTTGCAGGTATCCCGTTGTTTTCAGGTATCGAATACCGCCTGTTCTGTTGGGTGGTTATCAATGTAGTGGGATTTACCTGGATACTCCGTTACGCAGCCAAAGTAAAGAAAACCCCTACCCTCTCTCCTGTTTATGAAGAAGACCAGTATTGGCGCGACTTACATAACAGCGACAAACTGGATGTTACCTACTATACGCCTAAAGCGGCCTGGTGGAGCTTTGGAATTCTCAGTGTCATACTTATCCTATTTTCCGTATTTTATCCGCTCACCACTTTAAAGATCGGCAATAGTGTATTCAGTGGTATTCCGCTTATTCCTATTTTAAGCCTGCTTTTCATCGTTACATCTATTCTCGTATTGAGGAAGACCGTACATCTATATATATTGAACCTGCTGTTCTTTACCATATTCTTTTTAATTATAGGCGTAATGGGATATGGGTGGTATATCATGGAAATCGCCACACTATTCTTTGGTTTAGGACTGGCAGCAGGTATAGCCAACGGTCGTAATCCCAACGAACTCACACGCCTGTTTCTGGAAGGTTGCAAAGATATTATGAGTGCCGCGTTGGTGGTTGGATTGGCAGGAGGCATAATTGTAATCCTGCAAGACGGCATGATCATCGATACGATCCTTTATAACCTTGCTAAAGGGATGGAAGGGCTTGGACAAGTCGCCACCGTAGGCATGATGTACGTCATACAAACCCTTATCAACCTGGTTATTCCTTCCGGTAGCGCGAAAGCGGCGCTTACCATGCCGATTATGGCGCCCTTCTCCGACCTGATCGGACTTTCCAAACAAGCAACTGTCATGGCCTTTCAGTTTGGCGATGGATTTACGAATATGATCACCCCTACTTCCGGCGTACTGATTGCCGTGTTGGGTGTCAGCAGAATTCCTTACGATAAGTGGTTTAAATGGGTATGGAAGTTTGTACTTCTCTTGGTAATCCTTGGTTTTCTACTATTAATACCGACCGTATTAATACCAATGAATGGATTTTAAGTAACAAAAGCCTGGGACTTTCTTTACAAAACCCCAGGGTTTTGTGTATAAAACCTTAGGGCTTTGCAGGGAAAACCCACTGGTTTTATATCTCCGGAATAGCGCTTTCGGATGTTTCCATACAGCGGATCACGTCTTCTTTTACTCCATGGAAAGGGCCTGAATTTTCAATCTTCAGGGTCGACATGGCGGCAGCGAATTTGGCAGCCGATTCAATATCCTCACCTTTCGCACGCTGGTAAAGGTAACCTGTCACGTACGTATCACCACATCCGGTGGCATCTACTTCCTCAACCGGTTTATAAGCCGGTATACGGTAAAATTCAGCCCCATCATAAATAACGGAACCCAAGCTACCCAACGTTATCAATACCTCTTTAACGCCCCACTCATACAATTGTCTGGCAGCGCTTTTTACATCGGAGTATCCGGTTAATACTTCCATTTCATGTTCGTTGGCTTTTAATACATGGATGTGTTTCAAAGCCTCCAGCTTATCTTCCCAATCTACGGCATATACATTTTCGTTTCTGACCTCGCGCAAATACCCCTGTACGTCTACCGCAATCAAACCTTTCCCCGAAAGGTAAGTCAATACGTCCAACGAAAAGTCGTCGGCTAATAATGATCCTAACAGAATATAGGATGCATTTACGTCTGAAAGGTATTCAACCGTAAAAGGATCTGCTTTGGCAGAAACACGCTGTGTTCGGTTATTTTGATTTTCGCCGTAAATATTCTCAAAACATACGGAATATTTACTAGGCATAACAGACACATTTATGGATTTGGCCCTTAATTCATCCACCACATGTAATTCGCTCTCTCCAACAGCTGTTATCAACGAAAAATCGATATCATCAAAACAACTGATCGCCTGTGAAAAATAATAAGCGGTACCGCCCGGCATGTGTACTGTTTTTTTAGGGGTTACAACTTTATCTAAAGTGATATGTCCTATACAGCAAAGTTCATGTTTTCTCATATTTATTTTTTTATGAAAGAGAACAAAAATAAAAAATAATTCTCTTATTTTCTTGTTTATCCAAATTTTATGTTTTTCTTTGTGTCGTTATTAAAACAACTGGTATTTTTATTGTTCTTTGTTCTCTTGTGATTTATTCTCAGCAATGATAATATGTTCATGTAGATATTGACTATTTCAAAAAAACCTCTTTGTTTAATATTTTATTTTATTTATTTTATATTTATTTTTTTATGAACATTTACATTGGTAACCTGAATTATCGGGTTAGAGAACCAGAATTACAACAGATTCTGGAAGAGTACGGAACAGTTGATTCTGTAAAGTTAATCATCGA
>DAMCDT010000343.1:0-3627 GCA_032058265.1 Tannerellaceae bacterium | reverse complement strand
AAAGCAGCCAAAGAAGAATTTATACATAACGCTACTTTCTATCCTCAATTCGGTGTGATCTCAGCAGGTAGTGTTATTCTTTCAGACAGTAACGGTAACCCATGGACAGGCGCTTATATCAGTGCAAACTCAGATCCTACAGTGGATTTACAATCGAACATTGCATCTGAAGCCCGCGCAAAAATTGTTTATGAATACTTATTTAAGTATACCGACGATCCCTGGGTAAAGAAAACGTTAGGCTTTCTGATGACCCGTGAAATCACCCATTTCCAACAATTCGAAGCTGCGCTGAGCATTATCAAACCTAATTTCCCTCCCGGAATACTCCAGGGTAATGAACGTTACAGTAACCGTCATTACAATATGTCGAAAGGTGATAAATATGAAGGACCATGGAAAGAAGGAAAGAGCACTCAATTGAAAGAAACCTGGCAGGTTACGGATGATGCCGTAAAACAAGCAAATGAAACAAACGGTTTGCTCGATCTTCAACCGGAAGGAACCAACCGTACGGACAAATCCATACAGGATTTAGATAAAAAGTTAAGTAAGGAAAGAAGCGAAAAGGTAAAGGCCGCAAATCCTGAAAAAGAGCAGCAATGGACAGAGTATTCTGGTAAAAAGAAATAAGCAAGGAATATGACGGTAATAAGAATGAGGATAACATTATATTTTGTATCCTCATTCTTGGTTTAATATGGTTATTGTAATATTTACAAGTGTCAAAAAGTATAATAGAATCCGATCAGCAAATTATTTGAACTTAAATTCAACCCTGAAACACCACCTGCATGTTCATTCTGATAACCCAGAAAGCCGTATTTGACAGCAAAGGAAAGAAAGTCTGCTGCCTTAATTAGAATACCCGGTTCTAATCCAATTGCAAATCCCATATCCATATCCTCAACCTTAATTAATTCAGGGCCGCCATCAATAAACAGACGGATAATACTTTTTTCAAAAATAGTTAACCTTGCATAAGGATTAAAACCAAAAGCATTATAATCCTTGCTATGTGTAAAACTTACAGAAGCCCCAATTGCCCATTTATCCGTGAGATGGTATCCAAGTTCCGGTGCTATTTGAAAGATTGTAACATCATAATGTTTATTATGAACAAGAGATAATCCGCCTCCGGCATAATATTGCGCTCCGGCAGTTATTGAAATAAATAAAACGAACAGAGATAAAATAACTTTTTTCATAATAGTTTGTTTTTAGAGTTTATAATAGTATAACGTAAAATTAAATAATTATTTGGATTACTCATTGATAATTTAGTTTTAATCCACAATACATAAAGTTTCGGACAACATCATTCACCTATCACTTTTAATCTAACCGATTGTTTGCCAGTTTTATAATAGTGGAATGTCTTCTTCCACTCAAACGAATATACTATCATACTGTGTGTAATGTTATTTTGGTAATTAATGATTATCATTTTAAAAATAACCTGCATAATCATCTTAATAGGAGTACATCATTTTACCTGAACATAATAGCACGTATGCAAAATATAGTAAGACGTTAGTTATTTGAAATCGGATACATCCTATTTATTAATATAAATAAGTGATAGATAATTTAGCGGGTGGAAGATGATCTTCCACGCCTGAAACCGTATCAGGAAAGGACTTTGATAAGATTGTGGAAGGTGTAAGATGGATAAAGAAAACATTGTATGTGTGAGTCTATCCGGATTTTGTAACCAGTCGATCAATATTACGTGTACGGATACACACATACAATACTTCTCATTACTCTTTATATTTGCTGATAGTTAAAAGGAAACAAATGAAAAAGGGGAAATTACTTATTATAGATGATAATGAAGATGTGCTGTTTGCGCTAAATCTGTTGCTGGAACCATATCTTGAACAGATCAAGGTGACGACCCAGCCGAAACGGATCGAACATTTTATAAATATTTTTGCCCCGGATGTTATCCTGTTAGATATGAATTTCAAGCTTGATGCAATCAGTGGGTAGGAAAGTTTCTACTGGCTTGAAAAAATAATAAAAATGGATTCGGATGTGGTAGTACTTTTTATGACCGCTTATGCTGATACTGAAAAAGCAGTCCGTGCTATCAAGGCAGGCGCTACCGACTTTATCTCTAAACCTTGGGAAAAAGAGAAATTACTGGCTACCTTATCAGTAGCTCTTGAACTTCATGAGAGCCGTACATAGGAGAAGCATTTAAAACAACAGGTTGCAGCCTTAAGTACATTGGAAGATATGATTTTTGATATTATTGGTGAAAGTGATCCGATGCAGGAAAAATTTGTAACTCTTGAGAAGCTAAAGAATACGGATGCTAATATCCATTATGGCGACCTGAATGTTTATTTTCCTAAAAATATAAAAGGTGTTGAGGGAAATTTACCGATTCAATAAATGAGGCCTTAAATGCTTTTCGTTCGCGCCTGTATAATTCAGTAGTTGCTGAAACAGAAAATGACGCCTGGCAAAAGCTTATACATGTTTTGACACATGAGATTATGAATACTATCGCGCCAATCATTTCATTATCGGAAACAATAACGGAGCGGGCATCACATAATGAGGTAAATAAGCAAGATTATAATACAATGCTTCAATCAATGTAGACCATTCACTGAACAAGTGCAGGATTATTAAACTTTGTAGAGAACTACCGGAAGCTCATACGGATACCGGCACCAGTTATCTCTCCTTTCTCTGTTGCTGTATTGTTTCAGGATCTGAAAGGTTTATTTTCATCCGAATCGGTTTCATTTAAATTTTCAATTGATCCGGCTAATATGTCGTTAATTGCGGATCGTTCATTGATTGAGCAATTATTGATTAATTTGTTGAAAAATGCAGAAGAAGTAACTCTCGGTTGTTATTTGCCTAAGATAAGTGTGGAGGCATTTCGTCAGGAAGGCAAACCGGTTATTAAACTAACCGATAATGGCAACGGCATTATACCGGAAGTTTTGGACAAAGTTTTTGTTCCTTTCTTTACTACAAAAGCCGGAGGTTCCGGTATTGGTTTGAGTATATGCAGACAGATCATGAACCGGCATGGGGGCAGTATAGCCGTTTCCTCTGAAGTGGAAAAGGGAACTGTATTCACCTTAGAATTTCCTCCTACGCGGACTATACTTTAAAGTAATTCAGCAATTTTATTCTTTAAGTCGGCAGCCTTGATAGGCTTAGCAACATACCCGTTAAATCCGCTGTCATATACTTTTTGCTCGTCTTCCGCAAAGGCAAAGGCTGTAACTGCAATGATTGGAATTTGGTCGTCTACTTTTCGTATTTCAGCAGTAGCTTCGTAACCATTCATAACCGGCATTTTAATATCCATTAGAATTAAATCCGGAAAATACTGATTATATAGTTCGACGGCTTCTCTGCCATTGCAAGCATGAATTAAGTTGTATTCTTTCAGCATTGCCTTGAATAATGTATAATTGCTTTCATTATCTTCTGCTATAAGCAAGGTTGCTTTCTTTTTATACTCTTCTATATAAACAATCTGTTTTCGGGGTTGTTCCTCTTTTTTCATACTGACCAAAGTATTAATGGGTAAAGTAAACTAGAAATTTGACCCTTTACCATATTCCGATTCGACGCCGATTTCTCCATCCAGCT
>DAMCDT010000342.1:1966-3638 GCA_032058265.1 Tannerellaceae bacterium | reverse complement strand
CAGTCAGATGTCCACATTGCAATGTGGGTTTGAAAGTGGATGAAAAAAAACTTCCTCCTGATATAACTTTTTTCAAATGCCCTAAATGCAAACAACCTGTACCAATCTCTATGCTATCCAATAAAGGAGGAGAGGGGTTTTCTTCATCTGATACGATACTGATTCAACCGGTTATAAAGAAATCCGGTCAAATCACAGTATTGGCAAATTCAGATACGGAAGAACAGGTGTTTCCGCTTTACGAAGGAAGAATAATTGTCGGACGAAAATCATCAAATTCATCACGTGCAACAATTGCTATTCAGACGGTGGATAAATCAATGAGCCGTGAACATATTTGCATCGAAGTAAAAAAAGATGCAAAAGGTGGGTATAAACATTATCTTTCTGACAATAATAGTAAAAATCATACGTTATATAACAGTAATTACTTAGGAGAGGGCGAAGTGGTTATATTGAATGACAACGACGAAATCATAATAGGCCGCACCGTGCTCCGGTTTAATGTTTAAACGTATTTTGCTATTATGAATATTACGATTGGTAAACCGTGTGCTATCAGCGAAAAAGGCTGTAGACAAAACAACGAAGATTCCATCTATCCGCAACCCGAAACTGTCAATTCCAATCAAAAGTTATTTTTAGTGTGTGATGGTGTAGGAGGAGCCGAGAAAGGTGAGATAGCCAGTTCATTGGCCTGTGAATACTTCCAGGCATACTTTGCTACCTTTTTAAAAGGGGAACCCACTCCTGAACTCATAAAGAAAGCATTACAATATACAGAGGCTCATTTTGATAGCTATATTGAAGAGCATCCTGAGGCAGCCGGAATGGCTACTACATTGACTATGACGTATATTGGTACGTCAGGAGTTTTTCTGGCTCATGTAGGTGATAGCCGTATTTATCAGTTCCGCAATGGAGAAATACTTTACCGGACAGAAGACCATTCATTGGTCAATTCATTACTTAAACTTGGAAAAATCACTCCGGATGAAGCCGCCATTCATCCCAATAAAAATGTTATAACCCGAGCAATTCAAGGTACAGGTCAACCAACTGAAGCTGATTTTGTTTTCATTGAAGATGTACAACCCGGTGATTTCTTTTTTATGTGCACTGATGGTATCATGGAAAACTTCACAGATGAAAGTTTATCTTCTTTATTTAAAAAGAAAGTTCCTTCCGAAATAATTAAAGACACTTTGATGGAAACATGTATCGGTAAGACAAAAGACAATTTCTCTTTCTATATTATCCCCATACAAAATATATTAGATTCCGTAAGTATTAAACAAAATATTGCCTCTTTCTTTTATTCTTTTATATAAATAACGTATTTTTGGCGTATAATATGTCGCTATTAATATGAATTTACCAACAGGGCATTACCTCCAAAAGAAGAAATATCAATTACTTAAGGTAATCGGACAGGGTGGTTTTGGTATTACCTACAAGGGCATATTATATACAGAAGTTAAAGGTTCATTAGGTTCTTTAAAGACTGATATCCCTATTAGTATCAAAGAATATTTTTTCAAGGAATACTGTTTTAGGAACCGTGATACGCTTTGTGTAAACGTTCATTCGGAGACTGGCAGAGTTATATTTGATAAGTTTAAGGAAAAGCTTATCAAAGAAGCCAAGATATTATCAGAAGTACACCATCCCA
>DAMCDT010000342.1:0-1956 GCA_032058265.1 Tannerellaceae bacterium | reverse complement strand
CATCCCAATATAGTGAATGTATTGGATGTTTTCGAAGAAAATAATACAGCCTATATTGCTATGGAATATATTCATGGCAATTCTTTAAAATATACTTTAGAGAAAGATGGCATACTTCCTGAAACCAAAGTACTCAAATACATTCATCAAATAGGAAAAGCACTTCAGTTTGTCCACAAAAAAAATATTTTACATTTAGATATTAAACCGAGTAATATCCTTATTGATAAATATGATAATGCCCGTTTGATAGACTTTGGTGTTAGTAAACGATATGATGTCGAGAATAGGGAAACCAGCACTACTATGCTTACCTTATCAAAAGGTTTTGCATCCATTGAACAGTATGATAACGAAGGAACGCAAACCTTTTCTCCTCGTCCGGATATTTATTCTTTGGGTGCTACCATGTATAATTTGCTTACTGGAAAAATTCCTACAGAATCCATATTAAGAGCGACACGTTCATTACAAAAACCATCTGTAATAAATCCGTCCATATCTTCTAAAACCGAAGAAGTCATAATGAAGGCTATGCAAATTGATCCTGCAGATCGTTATCAAACGGTTTCGGAAATGCTCGAAGCTTTGGGCGCTCCTCCTTTAGAAGAAGAGATAAATATAGATAAGAAGATTCCGGATTCTAATTTATCTGCTGACGAAACAACATTACTTCTCCAATCGCCAAAAAAGAAAAACGATGATGAGCAAACTATAATTGACAAATCAAAAGCCAAACATCGCTCATTTTCTAAAAGAAAGAAAAATAAAAAAACACTTTTGCTTATTAGCTTAATTTGTATATTTGCGATTGTTGGTTCATCTGTGGCATTGCTTATTGGCGGGAATGGATCTGTTCCTGATCCGATTGAAATTCCCGAAGCGAATATAGTGGATAAGAATACTATAGCAGAAGACCCTGTAGTAGAAGAACCAGATTTAAACAACGTAACAGTGATTAAAAATGATAATCTTCCACTACAGACAACTGTAAATTCTACTCAACCGGAAGTTGATCCTGCTGAGACTATTTTGGCTAATCAGGATAGTGCTGAAGTCAATATAGGAGATGATCCGTTAATTTCAGTTGATGAATTAGATGCTGAATTTAATTCTTTACTAACTTCTGGTAAAAGAAAAATGAATGAAGGAGATTATACCGGAGCATATGACGATCTGATTAAAGCAGTTGCAATAAACCAAACAGAAGAAGTTAAGCAATTGATCAATATTAGTTCTGTAAAGATGGAGGAGAAGCGTGTGGTCGAACGTAAGTCTCAATATGAAGAAAAAATGTCTTTCGGAAATTATATGATCGTTAGAAAAATATCTACCGGCAGATATGGTGCTATTGATGATAAAGGAGAAGAGAGAATCCCTTGTAAGTATATCAATGTTGATATAGCGGACGAAGGACGTGCATTTGAAAGAGAAGATAAGTTATTCGATATATATAATATGAACGGAGAATTAGTACGAAGTGATGTAACATATTGACATTAGAGATTTATGAAAAAGCTTTCGATGATAATGGTATGTACATTATTTCCTATCTGTGTAATAGCCCAACAAGGAACAGAATATAATAGAAAAGGAGATGAAGCAATGAAGCGTCTTGATTATCGAGATGCACGGTTGTTTTATGGAGAGGGTGTACCTTTATGTGATATGTATAGTATTGATAAATTAACAACGATATGGTTGGCTAATGAACAAATGCGTACATCTATGCATAATCTGATGAATAAATGCCTGAATTGTATAAGTGTTAAAGCAACTGAAAATGATAC
This sequence comes from Tannerellaceae bacterium, assembly GCA_032058265.1. Classification (GTDB taxonomy): domain Bacteria; phylum Bacteroidota; class Bacteroidia; order Bacteroidales; family Tannerellaceae; genus DFXE01. Next base: position 166 of record DAMCDT010000342.1, on the reverse strand, counting down.
TACTGCTATTGCTAAATTAATCCTTTATTATTCCGAAGGAATAGGAACGCCTAAAAATGATGAACTTAGTAGTTACTGGTCTGATAAGCTTCAAGAGGTTAAAGCAATGCCTGATGAAATGGAAAGATATGCTGCGATGGTAAGAGGTAGTACAACAAAAGAACCG
>DAMCDT010000341.1:0-3648 GCA_032058265.1 Tannerellaceae bacterium | reverse complement strand
TTAACGCATGGAGGCACTTACAACAACTTATTAGGTAACGACAGGGATAATAAAGAATTAATAAACCGTTATTCGCTCAATAAGCAGGTAGATAATAAAACCCCTAAAACACTTTTATTACTAAGTGATGACGATGAGGCTGTTATACCGGAAAACAGTATTCTATATTATTCTGCACTCAAGGAGCATAAGATTCCCGCGACAATGTACATTTTCCCAATGGGAGGGCACGGTTGGGGTTTCCGGGATACATTCCCACATCATGGAGATATGAAAGTATTGATCACCGAATGGCTTAAATATAATCAAATATTATAACCCTAAGATGACAAAAATAACCGTGACATAAAGAAATGCCCACGGTTATTTGAATGTTTTATATAAGAGCCTGTTTAAATTTCATTCAATACGCTCCTATATGTTTTTCCATCTCTATCTATCACCTTCCACTTTCTGCCTCAACATGCTGTTTATGAGAGACAAACGTGTGGAAGATGATCTTCCACTCAAAAGAATATCCTTCCACGCCAAATGCATTGTAATTTAAGAAAATGATGTAAGTCATTTAAGAAAATAATAAGCATAACTTTTTATTGTTACTATTGTCATTTTGAGAATCTAATGAGTTTTGTTATCAAAACCCTAAGCTTTTGTAGGCAAAACCCTGGGGCTTTGAAAACAAAACCCATTTACTTTTTCAACATAAGGCTATGGGTTGAAATTAAATTACATGCATGCAAAAAACAGCAGGACATTAACTATCTCAATCCGGAAGCTTCCTGATTAGAGCAGGACGTTTCGAGTGATAGAAAGACCTACCGGGTGGAAGATGATCTTCCACTCCCAAAAGCTTTCCCCGACAGGGTTTGAAACACATCGTGGAAGGTGATAGATGTATGGTCAAACATGACAGTATGGAAACCTTTTAGCTTTTTATCTAATTAAATTTAAAACAGGCTCTAAGATTTTTTAATAATACTATTTCTTTATAACCATGCAAAATTCAACTTTTTCTTTAGTATAAGAACGGATAATATACGTTCCTTTTGCTAATGAACTGATATCAATGGAAGAAACAGGAGATTTAATCGTTGTTATTAATTGGCCACCTGTAGAATAGATTTCTACTTTATTTATTATTTCTGTTGATTGTATATTCAATATACCTTCGGTTGGGTTAGGTTAATATATGATCTTAACTGATTCCGGAATTAATCCAGATTGTTCAGTATTTTCAATTATTTCTTCATCTTCTTCAATTACAGCATCCTCTTTTATTATTTCAGTTTCATCAAAAGGTTCGTCTTCAAGGATTGCTTTTGTCGGAATACCCATTTGGTTAATATAAACGGGCGTAATGATTACTTCCGTAGCGTTAGCTGCTGTTCTGCCTTGGTATTCATTTTCGTTGACCTGAACAGATGTACCGTTTGTACGGATATCCCAGTATGCAAAAGCATATCCTTCTTTCGGTTCTGCCTTGAGGTCATAAGTTAGGTCCTGAATATATTTTCCATCAAAATTACGTATCAGTGTTACTGTATTGAGATAAACGGTTCCTTCTTTTTCATCAAAGTTTAGTTTTAATGTCATTTCTTTTCCTTTAAAACTAAAGGCACTCTGAACATGCTTTACTGCATACGGTTGTCTTTCTCCCCAATATTCTCTGATCTCTTTAATATATACCTTCCATTTTGTCAGATTGGGGACGGATGAATGTACCTGATTTGTGTAAGGAATCTCCTTTTCTATATTAGCCGCCAGTCTATCGACGATTGCTTCAACACGAAAAGGTGCGAATGTTTGATAGGCATGTGTTAAATAGCGGCTGGCAAATTTTTGCTGGAATGATGTGTTTTTAGCTAAAATATAGAAAACATATCCCATATTACTTGTTGAACTTGACATAGAGCCTTTGATCCTTTCACCGGATGTGGATTGACGGATCACAGCTAAATCCGCATCATGCAGGATATAACGCCATTTAGTCTGCATATTACCTTTTGCTTTGTATGGCCTCCAGGCTTTAATATTATTGTGGGGTTGATCTCTGTTGTTAATATAACTTTGTACAAGGAAATAATTCAATACTTCCGCTTCATCAACATATTCGTTTATTACCTTATTATAAACAGCCGCATCATTAATATTATTTTTGTTTTTCTTAAGGTAACTAATCATTTCGTCCCATTTATCTTTATTACCGCGTGCGGCACGTATCGAAGAATGATCATTATGCTTACCAAGTAAATCATATTCTTCCGGTTCATATCCATAATTAGACTCCAGATAATCTTTCTGATGCCTTTCGCGGATATTCATCAACCCGTTGTATTTACCATTAATGTAAACAACGGCTGGTTGGTAAGCTCCTCTATCTATATCCATCTGATCTTTTATGATCGTATGTACAAGTGCGTCTTGAAGCATAGTATACTTACCGTCTTGTCCGGATGTACGCATTGTGATCGATTTCCGTTTTTGTCCTTGCTTTTCCGTGAAGAAATCATATTTCATGCGGTTATTACCATTGTACCTTTTGTCGGCAATTATATTGAATTGTTTATGTTCCTTTGACCGTTGACTGGCACCAAATATTTCAATGTTCATCTGGTAATTGAAATCGGCTTCGGAATCTTGAGTTGGAAAAAACTCGACATTCACAGGCCGTTTCATATCTTTGTCTCGATAATTCTTCCAAATACCAATTTTAGAATCGTTTCTGTATTTCTCATTGATTGTTACGGAAAATACCGGCAGGTCGATATCTCTTGTTTTTTCCAGATACGATTGTGTAACAACGGTGCTTGGCAGGTAACCATCGGCATATACTTTCGCTCTTATAACGGTCGAATTATTAATTGTTATGGGGCCTGTATATAAAAGGGCGGTTCCGGTCAGCATGTTTTTTTCACTAGTAATTTGTGTTTTACTATCAAACGGCTCATCTCCATTCAATGTATAATATATTTTAGCGCCGGGAGTAGCCGCTGTCAATGTAATATTTTTACTACCATTTATAAATCCGCCTTTTTCGCTGAATACAGGTGCTTCGGCTTGTTTGTCTGATGGCTCACCGGATATATTACTTGTTTCGGGTGTAGGATAAGCCATTTTGCTCCACATATTTCCACCATCTGTAGTACGTCCGTAGGAAATATTTCCGTTATTCATTTTCGGATAAGTAACTTCATCCACAAGGTTTCCTTTATCATCGAATACATAAATACTACCGCCTTTAGGCTCCAGCTTAAAGTTTGCGTTTAATTTTTCGTCTTCCGAATTATCGAAATAGATAAGTAGGAAACTGTTTTTGCGCATTGATTGTGTACTTTTCATCCTCCATTTGGTCGGATTGTTTTTATCATCTGTGAAATAATATTTAATCCGTACAGTCGAACTGGTAGGATTATATAATTCAATCCAATCGGAGAAATTATAAATTTCGTCATCATAATGCATGGTATTATGGACCATGACTTCATTAATAATAATTTGTGCTTTTACCTGGTAAATAAATGTAATAGAAAGCAATACAAGTAGAGTAAGAAGTAATCGTCTTTTCATTGTTCCAATAATTATTAGGTTAGTTCTTATAAATATACAGCCGCAAATATAATAATTTTAGGAGAGGATAACCTATAAAAT
>DAMCDT010000340.1:0-3659 GCA_032058265.1 Tannerellaceae bacterium | reverse complement strand
TAAGACTAATACTTTTCATATTTTTTTTATTTTTGGTAGATAGTAGATAATAGTTGGTAGTTAGTAGTGGTAGATTTATTCCTACTATTTACTAACTACCATCTACCAACTACTATTTAAACGTTTCTGTCAATTTACGGATAACCGTAGTCGGAGATTTCCGTTCATATAATATACTGTACAACGCATTCAGGATAGGCATATCTACTTTGTATTTCTGATTAATTTCATAAATACATTTCGTTCCGTAATATCCTTCAGCGATCATTTCCATTTCGAGTTGAGCTATCTTAACTGAATAGCCTTTTCCAATCATTGTTCCGAATATCCGATTGCGACTGAAACGTGAATAAGCTGTAACCAACAGATCCCCCAGATACACAGAGTTAGTTATATCACGGTCAATATTACTTACGGCATCAACGAAACGTTTCATTTCCTGAATAGCGTTAGAAATAAATACTGCCTGGAAATTATCTCCATATTTCATACCATGACAAATCCCTGCTACTATGGAATATACATTCTTTAGTACAGATGCATATTCGATACCGGCCACATCTTCACAAATGCTGTTCCTTAAATAATGATTTTTAAATACATTGGAAAGGGCACTTATAAATTCCCGATTGGGAGAAGCCAGCGTCAGGTAAGATAAACGTTCCAAGGCAATTTCTTCAGCATGGCATGGACCTCCCACGATGGCAATATTATCAAGCGGTACTTTATAGTATTGGTTGAAATAATCTGTTATAAGCATATTTTCATCCGGAACAAGGCCCTTGATAGCAGAGATAATATATTTATCATGCATCGGCGTCTTGACTTTCTTTAAATGCTGCTTTACAAAAGGAGAAGGGGTTGCAAATATCAATGTGTCGGAATCCTTGATAACCTGATTGATATTCGTATAAAAATTAATTCTTTCGGTGTCGAATTTTATGCTTGTAATATAATAGGGGTTATGGCCTAATTGCCTGAATTCTTCTATCTGGTCAGAGCGGCGCATATACCAATTAATACTATCTTGTGTGGAAAGCACAATTTTTGCCAAGGCAGTAGCCCAGCTTCCGCCTCCCATAACAGCAATTTTACCGGGCAGTTTCATAGTTGTCTATTATTTAGAAGCGTTGTTTATCCATTCTTCAACTACCTCGGCAGAAGGATTTTGCAAACCTAGTTTATGCTTTTTATTCAATTCGCAGAGCTCTTGTCTCAGTTTATTGGGATTTAAACCTTTAAACATATCAACTGTGATATATCCTGCTTTTTGTAAAGCAGGTACCCATGCAACATCTATTCCTATAGCTTTATATTTATCTTCGGATTCCTTTTTAACTGTTTTTTCCGGGCGCATCTGTGGGAAGAACAATACTTCCTGAATACTTTCCTGCCCGGTAAGGAACATTGTTAATCGATCCATACCTATACCGATGCCACTTGTAGGGGGCATGCCGTATTCTAACGCGCGAAGGAAATCCTGATCGATGAACATGGCCTCATCATCCCCTTTTTCGGATAGACGGAGTTGGTCTTCAAAACGTATCCGTTGGTCTATCGGATCATTTAATTCGGAATAAGCATTGGCTAATTCTTTTCCGTTAACCATTAATTCAAAACGCTCTGTCAATTCCGGATTATCCCGGTGTTTTTTGGTTAAAGGAGACATTTCAATTGGATAGTCGATAATAAATGTGGGCTGGATATAATTAGCTTCACATTTTTCACCAAAGATTGCATCTATCAGTTTTCCCTTACCCATTGTTTCATCCTGCTCAATGTTCAATTTTTTACACACCTCACGTAAGGCATTTTCATCCATCCCGCTGATATCAATACCTGTATATTGTTTGATAGAATCGATCATGGTAACACGTGGATAAGGGGCTTTATAATCTATTACATTATTACCCATCTTAACTTTTGACGTACCATGCACATCCATACAGATCTTTTCAAGCATCTGCTCGGTAAAGTTCATCATCCATTTATAATCCTTGTAGGCTACATAGAATTCCATTACAGTGAATTCAGGATTATGTGTACGGTCCATACCTTCGTTACGGAAATTACGGCTGAACTCATAAACACCTTCAAATCCTCCCACTATCAAACGTTTCAAATATAACTCGTTTGCTATACGTAAATATAATGGTATATCCAGCGCATTGTGATGTGTGATAAATGGTCGGGCAGTAGCTCCTCCGGGAATACTTTGCAGTACAGGCGTATCAACTTCAATATATCCATGCTTATTTAAGAATTCACGCATGGAATTGAATATAATTGTTCTTTTTATAAAGACATCTTTTACTCCTTCATTTACAACTAAATCGACATACCGTTGGCGATAGCGTTGCTCAGGATCGTTGAACCCGTCATAAACCACCCCATCCTTCATTTTTACAATAGGAAGCGGACGAAGCGATTTCGCCAGAACAGTGAGTTCTTCAGCATGTACGGATATCTCACCCATTTGTGTACGGAATACATATCCTTTAATACCTACATAGTCGCCAATATCAAGTAATTTTTTGAAAACTGTATTATAGAGCTCTTTATCTTCGCCGGGACATAAGTCATCCCGTGAGATATACACCTGTATCCTTCCTTCCGAATCCTGTAATTCCATAAAAGAAGCTTTACCCATAATACGGCGGCTCATAATGCGGCCTGCAATACTTACCTCGCGACGGTCTGCATCATCCTTAAAATTTTCTTTTATTTCTTTTGAGTAGGCATTGGTTTTATACTCTGCTGCGGGATAGGGATCGATTCCCATCTGACGCAGTTGTTCCATACTATTACGTCTGAAAATTTCCTGTTCACTAAGTTCTAATAGATTCATTACATTGTTCTTTTGTAATACGGGACAAAAGTACAAAACTTTTTCATTGATATTAAATATCAACGAGCTATAAGATAGGTTATATCAAATGAAACTTGAAAAAAACAGGTAAAGACTGTTGTATACAAGACACTTGCACCATTGCAGTATTTAAAATGCTTTTATTCACTTTGCCGGAAATATAGCTGTTTTAATAACAAAATTTAATAAGATGTAAAGATTCGTTGACTTTCATTTTAAACGAAAACTACTTTCCAGGTAAAGGTCAATGACTCTTTTCTAAAATGATTAGGATCATTTGGACAAAACATTAGGGGAATGTGAACAAAAGATTAGGACTATTTTATAAAATGACCCTAATCATTTGAAGTAATAACTACAATGTTTTATTAAATCAATGGAAATATTGTTTCGGGAAGTGGAAAACGTGAGAAAATATTGTTTCGATAATCGTATTTTAACATTTAGAACGCTAAAAAAATAACTACAATCAAATAATCAAATAGCCCCCTAAATCCCCTCAAGAGGGACTTTTTGATACTAATTTATTATTTCTCCCCTTTAGAGGAGGTTAAGAGGAGTTTATTTTACTTTCTTTTTGTATTTTCGATGTATTAAATGCAGGCAATATTTGTGTGCGGTCTCGTATCCCAGCGCGTGTAGGGGTTTTAAATGATAGATAAAATATCAAAAAGTCAAATTGACAAAATGATAATCTTTACTCCTTATTTATGAGTAAACAATGATTAATATATTGATAAAATATAATTTGAATAATCATTAAATATTATTTCCAATATTTTTGGATTTA
>DAMCDT010000339.1:0-3698 GCA_032058265.1 Tannerellaceae bacterium | reverse complement strand
TGCTAACAGAGGCTATGCAGTATTCCAAATGAACTTTAGAGGTTCCACAGGTTGTGGTAGAAAATTCTGGGAGTCTTCATTCAAACAGTGGGGTAAAACTATGCAGGATGAAATTACGGATGGTGTGGAATGGTTGATGCAAAAAGGAATAGAAAATCCTGAAAAGATTGCAATATACGGTGGCAGTTATGGAGGATATGCTGCATTAGCAGGTTTAACATTTACTCCAGACCTCTATGCTTGTGGTGTGGATTATGTGGGTGTATCCAACTTATTCACTTTCCTTAATACCATTCCTCTATATTGGAAACCAATGCTTGATATGATGTATGAAATGGTTGGTGATCCTAAAGTTGACAGCCTATTATTGGCCAGTGCTTCCCCTGTTTTCCATGTTGATAAAATAAAAGCTCTGTTATTTGTAGCTCAGGGAGCGAATGATCCACGTGTTAATAAAGCAGAATCAGATCAGATGATTGAAGCATTAAAGAACAGAGGCGTTGAGACCGAATATATGGTAAAAGATAATGAAGGTCATGGATTCCATAACGAAGAAAACCGATTCGAATTTTATCGTGCAATGGAAAAATTCCTTGCAGCTCATTTGAAAGAAAATCAGACTATAGAGAAAAAATAATTTTTTTAAAGATAGAAAAAGCCGGTATCATTCCCGGCTTTCCTTATTTTTATAAACTCTGATTACAGAACATTTATTTCTTTTAATACAGCATTTGTTGCACGAACGGCAGCAGCACTTTTTGCGAAAAGTTCTTTTTCTTCAGCGTTCAATTCAAGTTCAACTATCTTTTCAATACCGTTTTTACCCAGAAGGACTGGTACACCCACACAAATATCAGACTCTCCATATTCACCTTCTAATGAAACTGAACAAGGGATCATTTTCTTTTGGTTATGGATAATTGATTCAGCTACTAAAGCTCCTGCAGCGCCAGGTGCATACCATGCAGAGGTACCCAGAAGGCCTGTTAAAGTGGCTCCGCCAACCATTGTTGCTTTTATAACTTCTTCCAATTTGTCTTTGCTTAAAAGTTGGCTTACGGGAATACCTTTATAAGTAGCTAAACGAGCTAATGGGATCATAGTTGTATCGCCGTGCCCACCTATTACCATACCTTCCACTTCGTTGGCATTGCAACCTAAAGCTTGTGACAGATAATATTTGAAACGTGAGCTGTCTAATGCTCCACCCATACCGATGATACGATTCTTTGGCAAACCTAGTGTTTTCAATGCCAGGTATGTCATAGTATCCATCGGGTTGGAAATAACAACGATGATAGCATTCGGAGAATATTTCAACGCGCTTTCCGCTACATTTTTAACGATTCCGGCGTTTACACCGATCAATTCTTCACGAGTCATTCCGGGTTTACGTGGAATTCCTGAAGTAATAATTACAACATCCGAATCAGCCGTTTTAGCATAATCATTCGTGCAGCCAACAACTGTAGTGTCGAAGCCCAATAATTGAGCTGTCTGCATCATATCCATTGCTTTACCTTCGGATACACCTTCTTTTACATCAAGCATTACAACTTCGTCTGCCACTTCATTAAAGGCAAGAACATTAGCGCAAGTAGCACCTACATTACCGGCACCAACAACTGTTACTTTAGACATAATAATACGTTTTATATGTTTTATTTATAAAAAGACTTTGCTATTTTTTCGTGCACAAAGGTACAATGTATTATGAAATAGGGAAATTTTTCCATATAATATTTTATACTTCGGATTATTAAATATAGCTAAATAAATCGCCTTCTTAACTATCCGAAAACTACCTATAATTTAGAACATAATTTATTGGTTAAAAGTTCGGAAGAGAAGTGTTTTTTTAATGAACCAAATACGGGAAACGCTTGCAGAAATAGATAATGAAATATGTATAACGCAAGAACCTGCAGATAAAAATGAATCTTAAATGTCTGGAATAAATCCACTTACCTTATTATTCCACGTATAAAACCAATCCTTTTAAATATTCTCCCTCGGGATGGTAGATATTTATTGGATGATCGGCAGGCTGTGATAATTGATGGAGTATTTTAACATTTCGTCCGGATTGAGCAGCAGCGCTAAAAACCGATAAACGGAAGTTTTCCTTACTGACCACTTGCGAACAGGAAAAGGTAAATAAAATACCGCCGGGTTTAATCTTATTAAAGGCAATGGCATTCAATTTCCGATATCCTTGCAACGCATTCCGAAGAACATTTTTATGTTTGGCGAAAGCAGGAGGATCTAAAACAATTAGATCATAATTGCTTCCCATCTTTTCAAGATACTTGAAAGCATCTTCCGCAAATGCGTCATGACGTGAATCTCCAGGGAAATTCAAATCTACATTTTTTCTGGTTAAATAAATGGCTTTTGATGAACTGTCGACCGAATGAACGATCTTCGCTCCTCCACGCATCGCATAGAATGAAAAACCTCCTGTATAACAGAACATATTCAGCACTGAACGGTCTTTGGCATAATGCTCCAATAATGAACGGTTATCCCGTTGATCGATAAAAAAACCGGTCTTTTGTCCTTTTTGCCAATCCACATAAAATTTCAAACCGTTTTCTTCGGCAATATCTTCCACTTCATTGCCAAGCAAGTAACCATCTTCACTACCCAGGTTTGCTTTATAAGGAAGAGTCGCTTCCGATTTGTAATAAACATTTTTGAGCTGATCGCCTAAAACATCTTTTAATGCTTCCGCTATTTGCTGGCGTGCATAATGCATACCGACGGAATGCGCCTGCATAACGGCTGTATGAGCATATATATCGATGATCAACCCTGGGAGATTGTCACCCTCTCCATGTATCAAACGAAAAGTATTGTTATTCTCAACTTCCGTTAAACCTAACGACCGTCGAAGGGTATAAGCCGTACGGATCCGGTCGGCCCAGAAAGAATTATCAATGGTTATTTCTTTGAAAGATAAAATCCGAACCGCAATACTTCCTATTTGATAATGGCCGATTGCCAGAAAACGATTGTTTGAAGAAAATACTTTTACAAGGTCTCCTTCCTCCGGTGCTCCTTCCATCGTTTGAATAGCTCCTGAGAAAACCCACGGATGAAAACGCAAAAGGGATTCTTCTTTTTTCGGTTTTAGATAAACCTTACATTCCTTCATTTATATCTTTCTTCAGTAAATTATATATGCGAAGGCAAGCCCACGCATCCAATGCCGCGTATTTCTTTTGTGATTCGGAAAGGGTGTCGGCTTCCCAGTTGGTCAGTCGTTGTCCTTTTGATATCTTTTTTTGAAACAATATAGCGTATATTTTTTGTAAGCTGGCGTCTTCAATACCAAACTGGCCGACATAACTTTGTAAATCCAGAAAATTGCCGGGTTCGATATCCGTACGTTTTTTAAGCGCTCCGAAATCATCTTTCAAAGAAAGCCCGATTTTAAGCACAGAATCATTGGATAGAAGATCTTCCAATACTTTAGGGATGCCTATTTTATTCAACCTGAATAAAAAGCAAACATCTTCAGTGGCTATCTGAATCAGGGCTATTTTGAAATATTGTCCTTTCTTGAAACTGGGACGGGTTTCCGTGTCAAAACCAACTTCTTTGTACTTCATCAAATACTCAACAGCATGACTCGCGTCTTTTTTTGTATCTACAACTATCACCCGTCCTTTAAACTCTTCTACAGGGAGAAGCGC
>DAMCDT010000338.1:0-3703 GCA_032058265.1 Tannerellaceae bacterium | reverse complement strand
ATGCCTACACATGAAATCATTAAAGCCATACTGCCAGAAGTAGAGAAATACAGGGAGGAAAAACAACAAGAATATCTTTCACAAATTGATACTGCTCAATCGGCCAACCTGGTTTCGACAGATATTAATGATATTTATACCAGCGCTATTAACGGCAGTGCAGATACTTTGTACGTTGAGAATAACTTCTCCCTTTCAGGAAAAATAAAAGATGATACGATTGAAATAGAAGAAAATAAAGAAGGTATCCAAACCAATGATCTATTGAATGTATTCATGAATCATGTTACCGGTAACGGAGGGAATATTGTCTTTATGGAAGATGGCCTTCTTGAACAATATAATGGTATTGTATTAGCCAGGCGATTTTAATATACAAGTCGTAAACTAATTTCATTGGGCACAGATTACGCTGATTTCACAATTAGATAATAAAACAACCTGTGCAATCAGTGTAATCAGTGCCTAATGAAGTTTATACGCTTGTTACTTTATCAACAAAATAGGAATTAAGTTCCGCTACTGCCTCTTCGCTGTTTATCAGATCTTTTACAATGAATCCTTTTTCAAGCAGTATTACCCTGTCACTGATATCCGTTGTGTAATTAAGATTGTGGCTTGATATCAGTATAGTTGTGTTGTGTTCTTTATTTACTGTATGGATCATATCCCTGATCTCCATTTGAGAAGATGGATCGAGGAAGTTAAAAGGCTCGTCAAGGATGAGTATTTCAGGATTTATCATCATGGCTGCCATAATGCCGATCTTTTGTTTATTCCCTGCGGAGAAGTTACGGATGTATTTTTTCTGGTCGAGTATTTCCTCGTTCATAAAACGGGTAAACATTGTGAGACGTTCATCCACTAATTCTTTACTCATACTGTAAGCTTCCCCTACAAAATAGAAGTATTCTTCGGGTGTCAGGAAATCAATCAGGAAACGGTTGTCAAGGAAAGAACCCGTATATGATTTCCAACCTTCACTTTTTGATACATCAACTCCTTTGCTGAGTACATATCCGGAATCCGCTTTCAGCAGATCAAGTATCAGGCGGAACAATGTTGTTTTACCCGCACCATTATTACCGACCAAACCTATCAGGCTTCCGGTTTCGATTGTCAACTCAGGTATATCGATGGCTACTTTGTCGCCAAACAGTTTTCTTAAATCTTTAATTTGTATCATGGTTGTATTTATTTATCGGATGAATATATTAGGCATTGCTGCGGAAGCCTTCCATATTTTTATATTTCTTTTTCAGGAAACGGTTATATGTCCACTTCAACCAATAATTGGCAGTCAATGTAAACAATAATCCGGTCACTAACATAAAATAATTAGCTACGTCCTGGTCAAAAACACTTTTAATAATCATTACCATAATAATAGGAATAAACATTCCTATCATAGTAACCATCAGCATATTTCCTGAAGTTCCTTTCCAATTGAAAAGCCCGCTTTCCGAATGGTCGAAATAACTTTTGTTGTACACTGCATTCTGGAACATTAAAAAGAACAAGAATCCAATGCAATAAAAGAAAATTGAGATAACGAATATAAAATCCAGCTTTCCCACAAAAACCAAAGGCATCATTATAAATAGTATTAATATTGCGTATGCTATATAAAAAATATATTTGCCTTTCATCATATCAAGTAAAGATAAATCCCTTGTCATTAACCCATCGAAGAAAGAAGATTCTGATGTAAACATATATTGTCCCATAATCAGTCCTACCCATCCCATGACAAACATAGTAAAGAAAATACGAAAGAAATAATCATCTCTGCCGACTGGTGTATTGATCATAATAAAATAATAAACAATAAAGAAGATTCCCGCATACATCTGTGCCTTCAAGCGTTTAGAGCGGAGTATCATTTTAAATTCAAGATTAATAAATTCACCTGCTTTACCTAATTTATCGAGGAAAGGTAAACGGAAGAGCGTCTTTCCTTCGGATATCTTTTTGCCTTGCATCGCCCTGTATAATTCATTACGCATCATAGACAGGTTGATCCACCACAGAACGGCAAGCATCAATAACTGTACAATCCAAACCAACGGATTATTTTTAAGTATCCATTCACCTATTATGACAGTATAATCACCTACATTAACGCCGGGAATTAAAGTGATACCAACAATAGCCGCTACAATTATTATAGGAAGAAAAAGGAACCAGCCGTTCCGTTGCAATAAATTGTTGGCAATATTGACCAACAGGCTGTTTCCGATACATAACGAATAAAAGAAAAGTATATAAAGAATGGTACTGATAATACCGTAATGAGGCACGATTGCCATAAAGGAAAAAGGTATGACCAGGAAAAGGAAATACAGGTTCCAGATATTAGTAAACTCTTTAACCAGAAGGAAATTAAATAATTTATTTCGTTTAATCGGTAAAGTCAGATAGGGAGCGATCTGCATAGACTGGCTTTGCTTCATTATATACTTGATTGTAAAGTCAAATAACAGCGAGTAAAGCAGCAGGTAATTAAACGAATCGATAGCATACGTATAAACACCGGTTTCCAACAAAATACCGTTAAGGAGAAAACCGAACGATAACAATTGTACACCTAACAAACCAAACATAAAGAACATGAATACCTTAACTGCCATATTCCGCCCTAACATCGGATGACGTTCAAATGCTTTCCATTGATGTTTTCTCAATTCTCCCTGTATCATAATAAAAAGGGTTTTGTTTATAGTTACTATTTACTTAGTCGCAGGTTTAGTGAAATAATCACAAACAAGTGAATAAAATTTTCAAAAAAATAACGATGGTGATTTTTTATAATGACTGTGATCATTTTAAAAGTAACCATCATCATTTATTAAACTAAAGTAATGAGTTTTTGATAACATGGGAATCGCGTAGTATCTGCTCCACGGTTCGTTCAATATTATACCGTGTAACATCTTTGTCCATTGCTTGTGCAAGGTTTACAATATCCGACTGGATTGCATGAATGGATTGAAACCCTTGTTTACTAAGGATGTCCGCATCTTCAACTGATCCTCCGATAGCGATCACCGGAATATGTTGTTTTTTAGCAGCTTCAAGTACTCCGTAAGGAGTTTTACCCATTATAGTTTGCTTGTCAAGCTTACCTTCTCCGGTAATAATTAAGTCAGCGCCTTTAATTATTTCATCAAAATTCAGAGCTTGCAAGACCATTTGTACACCGGGTTTTAGTTGGGCGTTCAGGAATGCTATAAAGCCACCGCCAAGTCCACCCGCCGCTCCTGCACCGGGAATTGAATCGATATTTTTACCGGTGTGTTTATTAATTATAGTTGCGAAGTGCTTTAAGCCCTTATCCAATTGACGGATCGTTTCATCATCCGCCCCTTTTTGCCGCGCAAATACGAAAGCTGCTCCGTTCTTTCCTGAAAAAGGATTATTTACATCACACGCGATAGTGAAAACCGAATCTTTTAATTGGGTTAAAATAGTTGATTCATCTATCGAATTGATCTCAGCCAGTATTCGCCCTCCCTGCCCTAACTCTTTATTATTTCTATCCAGAAAACGAAAGCCCAGGGCTTGCAACATTCCGGTTCCGGCGTCATTTGTTGCACTTCCCCCTATCCCGATCAGAAAGTTCCGGCAACCACGCATTAACGCGTCTTTAATCAATTCTCCGGTTCCGTAGGTTGTTGTTATCAAAGGATTACGTTTATCTTCC
>DAMCDT010000337.1:0-3721 GCA_032058265.1 Tannerellaceae bacterium | reverse complement strand
ACAGCATCTCTTTTTCGCCTGATACATTAACATAATATCTCTATACAATGAAAAGCCAGGAATTACGGAAGTTAGCCCCTGAATTAGATTCGCTCCGATTAGGAAGCGGATGGAGTATTGACGATCTCAGTAAACTACAGATCATCGTTGAAAGCAGTTACGGACATAGCCATCCCGGAAGCGCCCATTTAGATAAATTGGTAGAAGAAGCGGATAAAGGAGTAAATGATGGTGGCGGAAAAGCAGCCAACTATTATGTAACGGATATCTGTGACGGGGAAGCTCAGGGACATAACGGTATGAACTACTCACTTGTTTCGAGGGAGATCATCGCCGCAATGATTGAGATACACGTAAAAGCGACTCCTTTTGATGCAGGTATATTCATTGCCAGTTGCGACAAGTCGGTTCCCGCGCACCTGATGGCTATTGCACGGTTAAACATACCGTCTATATTTATTCCCGGTGGTATTATGAAAGCCGGCCCTGACCTCCTAACTTTAGAGCAGATAGGCAAATTCAATGCGCAATATGCTCGCAAAGAAATAACAGAAGAACAATTCATGTCATATAAAAGGGATGCCTGTCCGGATTGCGGCGCCTGTTCATTTATGGGAACAGCATCTACCATGCAGGTGATGGCTGAAGCATTGGGAATGGCGATGCCCGGTTCAGCTTTGATCCCTACTAATGTACATTATCTGAAAGATATTACCCGCCGTTCGGGCGAACGTGCTATTGCTTTGGCTAATGAAGAGTTGCTTCCTTCTGAGATTATGACAATGGAAGCATTTGAAAATGCTATTATGGTACATGCTGCTATTGCCGGATCAAGTAATAGTCTGTTGCACTTACCGGCAATTGCCCATGAATTAGGAATACACCTTCCGCCGGCGTTATTTGATGAGATACACCGGAAAATACCATTCCTTCTCAATATTCGTCCCAGCGGTTACTGGCCGGGAGAATATTTTTGGTACGCAGGAGGCGTTCCCGCTATCATGGAAGAGATAAAGGATTTCTTACATCTGAATATACGGACCGTAACAGGAAAAACAGTAGGTGAAAACCTGGAGATCGTTCGTCAGAGCGGTTTCTATGAAGGTTGCCATAAATATCTTCCGGCTTTGGGAGTTAAGGCAAGCGATATTATCAAACCTCTAAGTGACCCGATACGCCCGCAAGGAGCAATAGCTATACTGAAAGGAAACTTAGCTCCCGAAGGTGCTGTCGTTAAACACGCAGCTGTATCTCCTAGGTTAATGCAGGTTACTTTGAAAGCCCGCGTATTTGATAGTGAAGAAGCAGCGTTGCAAGCTGTATTGAATAAAGATATAAAACCAGGAGACGCTGTATTTATCCGTTACGAAGGGCCCAAAGGAAGCGGCATGCCAGAAATGTTCTATACGACGGAAGCAATTGCTTCCGACCCTGAATTGATTGAAACTATAGCTTTAATTACAGACGGACGCTTTTCGGGTGCAACCCGCGGCCCGGCTATCGGCCATGTCTCGCCGGAAGCTTGCGAAGGCGGCCCTATTGCCTTAGTTGAAGAAGGCGATTTAATACATATTGATATCCCGGCACGGAAACTGGAAATCTCCGGAATAGCAGGCGAAAGTAAAAGCCCGGAAGAAATTGAACAGGTACTTATTGAACGGAAAAAGAAATGGAAAGAGCCTGACTCTCTGTTTAATAGTGGTATCCTGAGTATTTATACAAGAAATAGTGTTTCTCCGATGAAAGGAGGATATCTTTCAATTGAAAGTTGAAAATTAAAAATTGAAAATTATTGTTGATAAAATTTATAATGATGTTTAGGTTTTACGCTTTTATATTAGTTATTGGTTTGTTCTCTTTGGTTGGTTGTAATGATAAGGGACAGTATTATGAAGAGAGTGGGACTGTATTTCATACGCTTTATAAGATCAGATATCAGGCGCCCCAGCTTTTAACGGAGAAGATTGATAAGGAATTGCAGGATTTTAATCTTTCCCTCAATCCGTTTAATCCTAATACTATAATTGCTAAGGTTAATAGGAACGAGCCGGTGGAAGTAGACGAATGGTTTACTGAAGTCTTCAATAAGGCGCAAGAGATTTCTGTCAATTCGGATGGAGCCTTTGATGCAACGGCTGCCCCCCTCTTTAACTTATGGGGATTCGGTTTTAGCAAAATGGATAGCGTAACGCCGCAGATGGTCGACAGCATAAAAGAGTTTGTCGGGTACAACAAAATAAGATTAGAGGGAAAAACAGTAGTAAAAGATGACCCGCGAGTGATGGTCAGTTTCTCTGCCATTGCCAAAGGATATGCATGTGATGTAATAGCCAAACTATTAGAACGGGAAGGAGTTACCAATTATATGGTTGATATCGGCGGAGAAATAGTAGTAAACGGTGTGAACCAGCACGGTCAATGCTGGCGTGTCGGTATCAATAAACCGGAAGACGATCTGGAAGGTATAAACAGAAGTGTTGAAGATATCGTACAACCCTGCAAAAGAAGCGGAGTAGCGACGTCGGGAGATTATCGTAACTTCTACATAAAAGATGGTAAAAGGTATGCTCACACCATTAACCCTATCACCGGTTATCCGGCAGCACAGAATGTTTTAAGTGCAACAATTGTTGCCGACGACTGCATGACGGCTGACGGATATGCCACAACATTAATGACATTGGGTGCAGAGAAAGCGATCAAGCTTGGCGATTCGATACCGGGTATAGAATACTATATTATCTATACCGATGATAAAGGAAAATATAAGATCAGCTATTCAAAAGGAATGCTAGCCTATTTACCCAACAGGAAGCAACTGGATATACTGGAAAATCCCTGAATAAATACTTATTCGTTATTATCGTCTACATCGACGTAAGTGTTCAGTTCTATCGATCTGTCTACCATTTCCTGCTCCAAAGCATCGCGTACATTCTTAGGGGTATCTGCGGGAAGGTTGTCTATCTTTTCCTGTAATTCTGCTATAACGGTTTCTAAACGGGCACGTGTACTCATACTCTTGCTGTTAAAATTTCAATAATTCCTTATAAACTCGCTGGATCGGCAGTCCCATTACGTTATAGAAAGAACCTTCTATGCTTTCAACCGCAACATAACCAATCCACTCTTGTATACCGTAAGCTCCGGCTTTATCATAGGGATGATATGTATCTACATAATAAATAATATCCTCCTCGCTGACCGGGGCGAAACGAACTATTGAAACAACAGAAAAAGAAACCGATTTGTTTTGTGTGGTAAGGCAAACGCCCGTTATTACCTGATGTGTATTATTTGAGAGATTATGCAACATATTGATAGCCTCTTCCCTGCCCTGGGGTTTACCTAATACGGTATTATTGACCCAGACAATTGTATCAGCCGTTATGAGTAAATCATTTTGGGCTAAGGTAGCGCGGTAAGCATCTGCCTTCTTATTGGCGATATGTAAAGGGATCTCTTTTTCCGGTAACGTATCCGGATACGATTCATCCAGGTCAGGCATTGGCTTTACTTCGAAAGAAATGTCCAGCCCCGAAAGCAATTCTTTCCGGCGAGGAGAATTAGATCCTAAGATTATGTTGTACTTTTCAAGATTTGTTAGCATACAAAATCGATATTACCCGTTTACCAGCCGAAAGCTTCGTCGCACATCCACGAGCCTTGTGCTTTCATTGTCTGCTCGATAACATCACGGGCTACACCGTCTCCACCCTTT
>DAMCDT010000336.1:0-3750 GCA_032058265.1 Tannerellaceae bacterium | reverse complement strand
ATCGGGTAGAATATACCAATAGGCAGTTTTCGGAAGATTGGTACTTGTATTTCCAAAATATAAATTGATCGGGGAAATACTGCCAATTCCTACAGGATCGAACGAATGGATGATTTTATAAGGAAATGTCTGTGGCTGAAGATTATTACTATAGGTAATGACCATTTCCTTTGTTCCTGATTTAATAAGGGAAATATTATTTTTTTCCCATACGTAGGAGATCGTTTCATTTACTGATTTCTTTTCATAACCGGAACCGTCTGTTTTAGGCCAGGAAGTCTCGACCCAATTACTACTCATCATATTACTTTTACCATAAAAATAGGTATATGTATTACTTGTATACCATTCCGTATCATTTTTATAAGGATTTTTCGATGATTCTTCGTTCTTCACTATTCCGTTCGATGAATGTGTATAAACGATCTTCTTTGATAATTCCGGAGAAGAGCTGCCGGAAGAGGTAAAGCTATTAACTGTTATATCGTTTTTAGTAAAGCTGTACACCTCGGTAAAGTCATTATCCTTTTCAACGCTTTCAATCTCTCCATCCTGGTTGTACGATATCTTTAAAATAAATTCAGGCGAACTAATGCCATTCTTTGTGCAAGTGATCTTCGTCAGCTTATTTAACTTAGCCGTGGATGGCTTATCATCATCTCCGCAGGATACGAATGAGATAAGCAATATAAAGGTAATTGATAAAACAGATAGACTTCTTCTCATATGGCATTTAACGTATATATTCGACAACACAAAAATAAGTTATTTAAAACGATATAGATAAATGTAACGAAATTTAAGTATTTATATTTGATTAAAGTTGTTAATTATATTAGATTTGCCATGACGAAACATGTTGATTAAAAGGTAAATAACAAATATTCTAAGATAAGTAATAACGTGATATATACAATAACTTAAATTTAATAATTTGAATATGAAACAACTAAGCTTATTCATTACCCTTTCTTTGTTGTTTGTTACATCTTGCAATAAACAACAATATGAGTATCCTTTTCAGAATCCCGACTTACCCATTGAAGAACGTATTACAGATATCCTGAGCCGTCTTACTCTTGAGGAAAAAGTCGCCCAGATGATGAATCAAACACCGGCAATCGAACGCTTAGGTATTCCTGAATATGATTGGTGGAACGAAGCATTGCA
Source organism: Tannerellaceae bacterium (assembly GCA_032058265.1). GTDB lineage: Bacteria > Bacteroidota > Bacteroidia > Bacteroidales > Tannerellaceae > DFXE01. The sequence goes on along the minus strand of DAMCDT010000336.1, from coordinate 2,580 downwards.
CGGAGTGGCCAGAGCCGGACGCGCAACCGTTTTCCCACAGTCGATCGCCATGGCTGCAACTTTCGATGATGCGGCGCTGCATGAAACCTTCGATATGATAAGTGACGAAGCCCGTGCCAAGTACCATCAATACCAAAAAGATAAAGAATACGACCGGTATAAAGGTTTGACATTCTGGACACCCAATATCAATATATTCCGTGATCCACGCTGGGGACGCGGCATGGAAACTTACGGAGAAGATCCCTACCTGACAGGACGAATGGGTATTGCCGTAGTGAAAGGCCTTCAGGGAGACGATCCTAACTATTTTAAAACGCACGCCTGTGCAAAACATTATGCCGTACATAGCGGGCCGGAATGGAACCGTCATGAATTTGATGTCACCGTATCACAACGTGACCTGTGGACTACTTATTTACCGGCATTCGAAGAATTAGTGGTAGAAGGTGATGTACAAGAGGTAATGTGTGCCTACAACCGTTACGAAGGAAAACCTTGCTGCAGCAGCGATAAATTGCTGATCGATATCCTGCGTAATACTTGGGGATTTGAAGACATCATCCTTTCAGACTGTGGCGCAATCGACGATTTCTGGAGAAAAGATAAAAATACACCACGCCATGAAACACATCCGACGGCAGAGGCTGCATCGGTAGATGCGGTCAGAAACGGCACGGACCTGGAGTGTGGTGGCAGTTATAGGGTGTTATTAAAAGCTGTACAAGACAGCATGATAACGGAAGAAGAACTTGATGTATCCCTCCGCCGCTTATTTAAAGGACGTTTCGAACTGGGTATGTTCGATCCGGACGACCGTGTGCCTTATGCCAGCATTCCTTACAGTGTAGTAGAAAGTCAAAAGCACGTAACTCAGGCATTGGATATGGCAAGGAAAAGTATGGTATTGTTGAAAAACAAAAATAATATCCTTCCGCTTAATAAAGATATCAGGAAAATTGCCGTAGTGGGACCGAACGCTGCCGACTCAATCATGTTGTGGGCTAACTATAACGGTTTCCCTTCCAAAACAGTTACCATATTAGAGGGGATAAAGAATAAAGTACCAAATGCCGAGATCATCTATGAATTAGGCTGTAACCATACCGATAATTTTGTGATGACGGATTTAGGTAATCATATTACCTCATCAGCAGGACAGGGGTTTGCTTCCGAATTCTTTAATAATGCTGAATTCAGCGGAGAACCGGTTTATAAAGGTTTGGCATCAAGCCTGCATTATACGACGGGAGGTAATACACAATTTGCTCCGAACGTGAACCTTACTAACTTTTCTGCACGTTTTACTGGAGAGTTTGAGTCTCCTGTAAGTGGCCCAATTGAACTTGAAATTTCGGGTAACGACGGCTTCCGTTTATTTATAGGTGATGAAAAGGTTGCTGAAATGTGGGAAAGTGAATATACGTCTTCCCGTAAATATACATTGAATGCAGAAAAAGGTAAAAAGTATCCGTTTAGAATAGAATATATGCAACGTAACGGAAGCGCCGACCTTAACTTTACGATTGGAGTACGTACGCCGGTTAGTGCAAAAGCAACGGCATCTAAGGTTAAGGATGCTGATGTTATAGTATTTGTGGGAGGTATATCTCCACGTTTGGAAGGTGAAGAAATGCCGGTAGATGCCGAAGGTTTCAGAAAAGGCGACCGCACCAATATCGAAATACCTAAAGTACAGAGGGAAATGGTGAAAGCGCTTAAAGAAACCGGTAAGCCAATCGTTTATGTGGTATGTACCGGAAGCGCGTTAGCGCTTACATGGGAAGATGCGAATGTAGATGCCATTGTTAATGCCTGGTATGGCGGACAGGAAGCAGGGACAGCCGTAGCCGACGTTCTTTTCGGTGATTACAACCCCGCCGGACGACTGCCGATTACTTTCTACAAATCAGTCGATCAATTGCCTGATTTCCTCGATTATGATATGAAAGGGCGCACTTATCGTTATATGACGGAAACACCTCTTTATCCTTTTGGCCATGGTTTGAGTTATACAACTTTCGAATATAAAAATGCAAAATTATCGAACGAAAAAATCAGCAAAGATCAAGCCGTTACACTAACCATAGATATTGCTAATACAGGCGATAGAGATGGGGATGAAGTAGCCCAGATCTATATCAAAAACCCGAATGATCCGGAAGGGCCTATCAAAACGTTGAAAGGTTTCAAACGCACACACATAAAAGCCGGAGGAACCCAACAAGTTAGTGTCGAACTACCTCCTAAAGCTTTCTGGTCGTTTAACGACGCAAAGCAGGTAATGGAAGTACGTCCGGGTAAATACGAGATTTTATATGGCGGATCATCAGACAATACTAAACTAAAGAGTATCGGTTTGACGATCGAATAAATCTTTTCTTAGTAGTAGATATAAAAAAGTTACGTACATGAATAAATGTTTTCATGTACGTAACTTTTTTATATGGATATGATAACTTTTCAGATTGATATACGTTGTTTTATGACCATTTCCCTCACTAAACGTACCAAACAATAGTTAATTTAAATTCTTTTTATCTCAATATTTATTATAATTTTGCTGCCGTAATCAAATAA
>DAMCDT010000335.1:0-3762 GCA_032058265.1 Tannerellaceae bacterium | reverse complement strand
TAAGCTAACATGATGCAGAATTCTTAATATTTCTGTTTCCCATATTAATGTAAATTAACCTTCTTTTTAATCTCACCTCCATCATTTATCTGTGTATTGTAATCGGAAAGGAAGAAGAAAGTAACCGACTATAAAAGAATTTACGTTAGAAACCTAACACCAAGACTAAGATTTACGTTTTAAAGACCGACGAAAACTATTGAAAATTTACGTTAAGAACCAAAACATTGCGATTTACGTTTGAAGAATAAATTTAAATTTATGGCAGTGACTGCCTTCATTATTATTACCAATGAAAGGAATAATAGCGAAGGCAGTTTTTATTAGTCTAATTTCAATACGGCAAGGAAAGCTTTTTGGGGAACTTCCACCGTTCCGATCTGCTTCATGCGTTTCTTTCCTTCTTTTTGCTTTTCCAATAATTTACGTTTACGGGAGATATCACCGCCATAACACTTTGCGGTTACATCTTTACGGACAGCTTTAATCGTTTCACGGGCAATGATCTTAGACCCGACGGCAGCCTGTATGGCAATGTCGAATTGTTGGCGGGGTATGAGTTCCTTTAATTTTTCGCACATCCTTCTTCCGAATGTCACACTGTTGTCAACATGCGTGAGCGTTGACAAAGCGTCAACGGGTTCTCCATTCAATAAAATGTCCAGTTTTACTAACTTACCGGGACGGAAATCCTGAATATGATAATCAAACGAAGCATATCCTTTAGATATACTTTTAAGTTTATCGTAGAAGTCTATTACAATTTCAGCCAGAGGCATATCATAATATATTTCTACACGGTCGCCTGATATATACTCTTGTTTGAGGAGGATGCCGCGTTTTCCCAGACAAAGTGACATGATCGGGCCGATATATGCCGTACTGGTGATGACAGATGCGCGGATATATGGCTCATCAATATGTTCAATAAGTACCGGATCAGGTAAACCACTTGGATTATGGACTTCAATACAGCCTCCTTTTTTATCGTACACCTTGTATGAAACGTTCGGGACTGTGGTAATCACATCCATATTAAATTCCCGGTCGAGACGCTCCTGTACAATCTCCATGTGCAATAAGCCCAGAAAGCCGCAACGGAAGCCAAAACCTAGGGCGGCAGAACTCTCCGGTTGGAAAGTTAAAGAAGCATCGTTCAACTGAAGTTTTTCCAACGAAGTACGTAAATTCTCAAAATATTCGCTGTCGATAGGATATACACCGGCAAATACCATTGGTTTTACTTCTTCAAACCCGGCAATAGCTTCTGTCGCGCCCCCTTTAACATGGGTGATAGTGTCGCCCACCCTTACCTCTTTTGAGGTCTTGATTCCTGAGATAATATATCCTACATCTCCCGTACGAATCTCCTGACGGGGAGACATTTCGAGTTTAAGTACACCCACCTCATCTGCATAATATTCTTTTCCGGTTGCGATAAATTTGACGTGATCGCCTTTCCGTATAACACCATTAACGACTTTAAAGTAGGCAATAATTCCACGGAATGAATTAAATACGGAATCAAAGATCAGGCACTGCAACGGTGCTTCCGGATCGCCTTTGGGAGCAGGAACCTTTTTAATAATGGTGTTTAATATATCGAATACACCTTCACCGGTCTTACCACTTGCACGAAGGATATCTTCCGGCTTACAACCTAATAATTCAATGATCTGATCTTCCACTTCTTCTGGCATGGCGCTTGGGAGGTCTATCTTATTAATGACAGGAATTATCTCCAGGTCATTTTCGATAGCCATATAAAGGTTGGAAATTGTTTGAGCCTGTATTCCCTGCGCAGCATCGACAATCAACAAAGCCCCTTCACAAGCAGCGATAGAGCGTGATACTTCATAAGAAAAGTCAACGTGTCCCGGCGTATCGATCAGGTTTAAAATATACTTTTCGTTATTATACGTGTATTCCATCTGGATCGCATGGCTTTTGATTGTAATGCCTCTTTCACGCTCCAGATCCATATCATCTAAGATTTGCGCCTGCATATTGCTTCCAACAATTGTTTTGGTATATTCAAGCAAACGGTCAGCTAAGGTACTTTTACCATGGTCAATATGGGCAATAATACAGAAATTACGAATATTGTTCATTTACTACATTTATTTAGTGTGCAAAGATAGGTATTTTAGCACAAAAACTATATTTTTGGCATAGCATTTGTTTTCAATAAGATATGACATTACAAGAAATAAATAAATCATATAATCGCATCGTTGGTTCATTGGATAACAAGGAGCTAAAGAATGCATTCGATTCACTTCAATCATTGATTATCGGTAGTCACGAACTTACTTTTCAGGATAAATTGAATGAATTACAGGATACATATAAGTATATGTTGCGATACAGGATCGACGGAGCAAAAGATCCGATGCAGGAACAGATATACCGTAATCTTCAGGCATCCGCCTATGAATTGACAGATCAATTAAAACATAAGTTATTTGCTGTTGATTCATCTATTGCTTTTTATAACCGCCGTCGTAGTTTGCAAGTTTCTCCGGTTATTTCGTTGGATGCTTTAGGCACAAAACTAACGACGCAATATGACACAAATAATCTTGTAGAGTTCGAAACGTCCCTCTCTTTATTATTCAATAAGATCTGGGTGTCTGATTCATTCACATCTGAAGATTCATCCTCTATAAAAGATATTATAACAGATAATTTGTTGCCATACACCGTCGGATGCCAGATTGTATCAGCCTTATTTCTGGGCTTACAGGAAACTTTTGATAAAGAGAAGTTATTATTATTATTTGATATTATAAAACTGTCGGATAACGAGGAAATACGGGTACGTGCCCTTATTGCTATTTTATTGACTTTATATCTTTATAAAAAACGTACATCTTTGTATCCACAAATAGAGAACAGACTGGCTGCAATTGCAGAAGAGCCTGGTTTCACCACTGCTGTACGTACTATTACATTACGCTTTATACTTGCCAGGGAAACAGAGAAAATCACTAGGAAATTGCAAGACGAAATCATTCCCGAGATGATGAAATTGAGTCCTAAGATTAGTAAAAAGATAAATCTGAGCGATTTTAATCCCGAACAGTTGGGAGATGATATGAATCCTGACTGGCAAGACATCTTTGCAGAGAGTTCGTTAGGAAAAAAGATGGAGGAATTCGGAGAATTGCAACAGGAAGGTGCCGATGTAATGCACTCGACCTTTATCCATCTGAAGAGTTTCCCGTTCTTCCGTGAAATGAGTAACTGGTTTTTACCTTTTACACCTGATCTTTCTGTGTTTAGCAATATGTTTAAGGAAAGTGGCGAAGTGGAGATACTTGACTTAATGTCTGTTGCCGACTTTATGTGCAATTCTGATAAATATTCTTTATGCTTCAGTATGATGCAACTACCGGAAGCTGCTAGGAAAATGATGATCACTCAGTTTAACAGTCAGGCTTCGGAAATGATCCAGCAAAATAAAGAAGAATTAATTAGTAAACGGGGCAAATTACAGATCGTTACCGGACAATATATCCAAGACCTTTACAGGTTTTTCAAATTATACCCCAGCCGTAACGACTTTACCGATATATTTAGTTTGCCGCTTGATTTCCATAACCTACCTATATTGCAACCGTATATTTCTGACGAAGAAACTCTCACGGCCATAGCCGAATATTATCTGCACAAGAATTATTTCGAAGATGCGCTGAATATTTATGCTAAATTGGCTGAGAGTAATAAGGAAAACGATGTTGTCTTCCAAAAGATCGGCTA
>DAMCDT010000334.1:0-3829 GCA_032058265.1 Tannerellaceae bacterium | reverse complement strand
GGGAATGTCATTCAAATCCAACACAAGAACGGATTTCTTTCCACTTATAAGCATAATGAACTTCTTCTGAAGAATATCGGTGATCAGGTCACTGCCGGTGAGGCTATCGCACTCATTGGAAATACCGGAAACTTATCGACCGGCCCGCATTTACATTTCGAACTATGGTATAGGGGTTCACCTATCAATCCAGAAGAATATATTTCATTTTAAGATGAAGAGGAGATTAGCTATATTAGGTTCTACCGGTTCAATAGGCACTCAGGCATTGGAAGTTATCAGTGAGCATCCTGATCTGTTGGAAGTATATGCAATCACAGCTAATAACAACATTGACTTATTGATTAATCAGGCGCGTCATTTTATGCCTGAAATCGTAGTAATAGCTAATGAAAAAAAATATGCTGAACTCAAAGAGGCTTTGGAAGATTTACCAATCAAAGTTTGGGCAGGTGCAGATGCTATTGCTCAAATGGTAAAGTCAGAGCCAATAGACATGGTGCTGACCGCAATGGTAGGTTATTCCGGATTATTACCAACGATAAGCGCTATTAAGGCAGGAAAGGCAATCGCACTGGCTAATAAAGAAACATTGGTCGTAGCCGGTGAATTAATAACTTCCCTGGCCTCTGAATACAAAGTACCTGTTCTGCCTGTAGATTCCGAACATTCCGCCATATTTCAATGTTTGGCAGGAGAATGGGAGAATCCGGTGGAAAAAATTATACTGACTGCTTCTGGAGGCCCTTTTCGTTCAAAAACAATGGATGAATTAAAGACCGTTACGAAAGAACAGGCATTAAAACATCCTAACTGGAATATGGGTGCCAAAGTAACGATTGATTCAGCAACCATGATGAACAAGGGTTTTGAAATGATTGAAGCTAAATGGTTGTTCGGTTTATCTCCCGAAAAGATTGAAATCCTGGTTCATCCACAGTCTATCATCCATTCGATGGTACAATTTGAAGACGGCGCGGTAATGGCTCAATTGGGAATACCTGATATGAAGCTGCCCATAAGTTATGCTTTCTCATATCCTAAAAGACTGATAAGTAAAGAGCCCCGTTTGGATTTTAATGTTTATAACACATTAACGTTTGAAGAGCCTGATATGAATAAGTTCAGGAACCTGTCCTTTGCTTTTGAGGCAATCCATAAGGGAGGCAATATGCCATGTATATTAAATGCGTCTAATGAGATAGCCGTTTCAGCATTCTTGCAGGAAAAGGTCAGCTTTCTTAAGATGAGCGATATTATTGATCAAACAATGAATATAGTATCTTTCGTTGCTAACCCTACGTATGAAGATTATGTAAAGACAGATGCTGAAGCCCGGAACATCGCTTCCGGTTTAATTTATAAACAAATTAAAAACAAAGAAAACGATAAATGGAGACATTTTTAATTAAGGCATTACAACTCATTGCGAGTTTATCGATATTAGTACTTGTACATGAATTCGGTCATTTCCTGTTCGCCCGTATATTTAAAGTGCGGGTGGAGAAATTCTACCTTTTCTTCGATCCCTGGTTTGCTCTTTTCCGCTATAAACCAAAGAACAGTGACACTGAATACGGTATAGGCTGGCTTCCGTTGGGTGGATATTGTAAAATATCCGGTATGATTGACGAAAGCATGGATAAAGAACAAATGGCGCAACCGCCCAAACCATACGAGTTCAGGTCAAAACCTGCCGGACAGCGTTTACTTATCATGGTAGGCGGAGTCCTTTTCAACTTCCTTCTTGCTTTATTTATTTATTCCATGATATTATTTGCATGGGGAGATAAATATCTGCCGCTGCAAAACATGAAAATGGGTATGGATTACAGCGAGACTTTCCACGAAGTTGGTTTTCAGGATGGAGATATTTTATTAAAAGCAGATGATAAGCATTTGGAACGTTTCAATACTGACGTACTTTCGGATGTATTGGATGCAAAAACCGTTACAGTCATCCGCGATGGCGTTGAAACCGTTATATCGATTCCGGAAGACATGGCCAGGCGTTTTCTACGTGATAAACAAGGATTCGCGGGATACCGTTACCCGATGATGGTTGATAAAGTGGTTGATGCAACTACACCGGCAGCTAAAGCAGGGTTACAACACAGGGACAGTATCGTTTCAATCAATAATGTCGTTACTCCTACCGCTTTTGACGTAAGTCAGCAATTAGACGATAATAAAGGAAAAGAAATAACCATTGGTTTTTACAGGAACGGGACTGAACATACTACTCAATTGACAACTGATAGTTTAGGTAAGATGGGAGTATATATGATGTCTCCATTAGATATCTACCAAACTGTTACTTTAACTTATGGATTCTTCGAATCATTCCCTGCCGGTATCAAGTTAGGGGTGAATACATTGAAAGGGTATGTAAACCAGATGAAATATGTCTTTACGAAAGAAGGAGCTTCCAGTCTGGGTGGTTTCGGAGCTATCGGTAGTCTGTTCCCGGCTTCATGGGATTGGCGTTCTTTCTGGATGACAACGGCATTCCTCTCTATTATTCTTGCCTTTATGAATATCCTGCCGATTCCGGCTTTGGACGGAGGGCATGTTATGTTTCTGTTGTATGAAGTAATTACCCGTCGGAAACCAAGTGATAAGTTCCTCGAATATTCCCAGATAGTAGGTATGTTGCTTTTGTTCGGCCTATTGATCTATGCAAACGGTAACGATTTGTTCCGGTTTATCTTTAAATAGATATTTACGCAATACCATTACATCAAATAAAGCTCTGATGATTTTTCATCGGGGCTTTATTTGTTAAAACAAATATATACAACAAACTGCGCCCAGACTTTCACAAGCCCGGACGCACAAAACTAACCATCAAGCCTCTAATGAAGGCTTTAATAAACGGTTAATGGTTAATGAAATACTACAATTAAAATTTAAAGATGAGTCTAAATATATGTAAACATGTCTTGTTTCATCAACAAGATGTCTTCTATTTCTAAATTATGATAAGTTGAGTCCCCTTTTATCGTTCGTGTCGCAAATGTATAAATTATATAATTCCGTCCATCAAAATTGGAAATATTGAAAATAAGTAGGGAAAAATTGCCAATTAGGTATTTGTATAAAAATAGCACACGTCTTATAATATTTCAGACGTGTGCTATTTTTATTTGGAAGTTTCCTAATTTTATTTGGTAACGTCCTTTTTTATTACAACGTTAGCGGATGGTATTCCAGTCCGAAAGCTTCAGCAACGGCAGGATAAACAATCTTTCCGTCTATAATATTCAAACCTAATTCAAGGCCTTTGTCTTCTTTGCAAGCTTGTTTCCAACCTTTATCAGCTAATTTGATAGCATAGGGAAGAGTCGCATTCGTAAGTGCCAACGTAGAAGTTTGTGGAACAGCGCCCGGGATATTGGCTACACAATAATGGATAATACCATCTACCTCATAGATAGGATTTGCATGCGTAGTTGGGTGGGATGTTTCGAAACAGCCTCCCTGGTCAATGGCTACGTCAACCAATACACTTCCTTTCCTCATTAATTTCAATTGATCACGTGTAATTAGATGCGGAGCTTTTGCCCCCGGTATCAATACCGCACCAATCACTAAATCGGTAGACGGAAGTTCCTGTTCGACATTATGTGTCGAAGAGTATAAAGTCTTGACATTAGAAGGCATCACTTCCGACAAATATCTTAACCGTGGTAATGAAAGATCGGTAATGGTAACATCAGCTCCTAAACCGGCCGCCATTAATGCAGCATTATAGCCAACCACACCACCACCCAAAACGAGTACTTTAGCAGACTTAACACCGGGTACACCTCCTAATAAGATTCCTTTT
>DAMCDT010000333.1:0-3873 GCA_032058265.1 Tannerellaceae bacterium | reverse complement strand
GCGACTTGATCTGGTAACCATGAAAAAAGAAGATTCCGTAAAAGATATGCTGGAGTTCTACATGGGAAAGAATACCATGGACAGGCAAAACTTTATAATTGATAATCTTGTTGTAGAAGAAGAAATTGCATGAAAAAAATTGCTCTCTTCCCCGGTACGTTCGATCCCTTTACCATAGGACACCAGTCGTTGGTAACCCGCGGATTAGCCCTTGTTGATGAAATAATTATTTCAATCGGTATTAATGAGAAGAAGCAGACTTATTTCCCATTGGAAAAAAGGATGGATGCAATCAGGCAGCTTTATGCAAACGAACCGAGAGTAACGGTTGAGTCGTATGATTCATTAACTGTGGATTTCGCGAATTTAAAAGGCGCACAGTTTATACTCAGGGGAATCCGTACAGTGAATGACTTCGAATACGAGAAAAGTATTGCCGACATCAACAGGGTACTGACAGGTATTGAAACTTTTATACTTTTCACCGAACCTCAACATACCCATATCAGCTCAAGTATTGTACGTGAACTGTTACGATATGGAAAAGATATTTCCCTCTTCGTACCGAAGGAGACGAAGTTGTATTAAATATAAATTTTACCCATCTTAAAATGAAGAAAGTCGTATTATATCTCTTTTTAGTTGTATTTTCTCTCGTGCAGGTAACTGCACAAAATAATATGAATATGGAGATGCGTAAGCTTTCCATGGCCCTGTACGCCGTAGCTAATTTGTATGTTGATTCAACCGATATTGATAAACTGACGGAAGATGCCATTGTCGGCATGTTGGAGAAGCTCGATCCACATTCAAATTATCTCGATCCGGAAGAAACCAAAGAAATGACCGAACCATTACAAGGTAATTTCGATGGGATCGGTATCCAATTCAATATGCTGACAGATACTTTATATGTCATTCAGGTCATTGCCGGTGGGCCTTCCGAAAAGGTTGGTTTAATGGCTGGTGACCGTATTATTATGGTAAATGATACTTTGATTGCCGGTGTGAAGATGAAGAATTCGGATATTATGAAACGCTTACGCGGCAAAAAAGGAACGGAAGTCCGTGTAAAAGTCCTTCGTAACCGGGAACCTGGCTTAATTGAATTTAAGATCATCCGGGGAAAAATACCTGTTTATAGCCTGGATGCTGCTTATATGGCTGATAAACAAACCGGCTACATAAAATTGAATCGTTTCGCAGCTTCTACAACAGATGAGTTTCGTGAAGCAATGAATAAATTGAAAACAGAAGGAATGAAAAACCTTATCCTGGACTTACAAGGGAATGGCGGAGGATATCTGAATATTGCGATCGATATGGCTAATGAATTCCTTACAAGAGGAAAACTGATTGTTTATACTGAAGGGTTGAGACAACCAAGAGAAGACGCCAAATCAACATCCAAAGGAGGTTTTGAAGAGGGAAGGCTTGTTATATTGGTAGATGAAGCATCTGCTTCTGCCAGTGAAATCCTTGCCGGAGCGGTTCAGGATTGGGACCGTGGTGTTATTGTAGGGCGCCGTACGTTTGGCAAAGGATTGGTTCAAAAACCCATACCATTGCCGGATGGTTCTATGATCCGCCTGACAGTATCCCGTTACCATACTCCTACAGGACGTGGTATTCAGAAACCCTATCAAAATGGAGATAATAATGAATATAACCGTGACTTAATAAGACGTTATAATCAAGGGGAACTGATAAGTGCTGACAGTATTCATTTCCCGGACTCAATGAAATATAATACACTTGTTACCAAACGTGTTGTTTATGGCGGCGGGGGTATTATGCCTGATATTTTTGTTCCTATCGATACAACAAAGTATACAGACTATCATCGCAAATTAGTAGCCACAGGTTTAGTAAACAGAGAGTCGATGAATTACCTGGATAAAAACAGAGATGTATTGACATCTAAATACCGTAAGTTTGAGGATTATAAGAGATCATTTGAAGTGACCGACGCAATGATGCGGGAACTAATCGATATGGCAACAGCAGAGAAAATTGAATTTAATGAAGAAGAATACAACCGTTCCAAACCATTAATACAATTGCAGATAAAAGCGCTTATTGCACGTGACTTATACGAGATGGCTGAGTATTTCCAAATTATGAATGATGTGAATGATAGTTATCAGGAGGCCCTTCGTATCATCAATGACAAAGACGCTTACAATAAAGAATTGGGAATTTTATTAGGTATGATAAAATAGTTATGAAAGCCCCTGTTGAAAAGTATAGCAGGGGCTTTTGTATTTAGAATCAATATTTCCACACCAGAACGCCGGCAGGTTTCATTTCCTGTTCACCAATTACTATTTCCGCTTTATCCGGTATAGGAAAACGATAATTATCACTGGAATAATTGACAGCTATACCAAATCCATCCCTGTATTCCATCCATATACCTTCAGGCAAATCCATTAAAGGCGTATTGTTTAAAGCATATACACGTTTGAGGACATCTTTTTCTAGAAGTCCTTCCGCGCTTTCAACACCTACGTAAGTAATACTTCCTTTACCTACTTTATTATGTAAAATAGCAGGTTTCCCGGAATAATAATCATTATTATAATTACCCCATACTTCTGTCCCTTCATAAGGCGTTAGGATATCACCCCATACCGTCCATGAATATGATTTACCATCCATTTGAACACTTCCCAGATGGTTATTAGGAAGAAGATCGTAGAAATCAGTCGATCCGCCGATCAAAGGATATATTTTTCCACCTAAGGGAAGTTCAAATAATTGCCCCATACGGTCTTTCATACCTGTACGGCACGTTAATATCAGATGACCGCCCTGTTCTGCATAACTTTTCCAGGCATTAATAAGGGAATCATCCACCATTTCATAGGCTGGCGCAATCAATACCGGATATTCACTCCAATCTTTTCCTTCATAAATAATATCTACCGGAGAACCAAAACTCTTTAACGGTTTATAATATTTTTGTATATGATTCTCAAAATTCCACTTATAAGTCAGAGGCCTTTTAGAAATAGTCCAGGCATTCTCATGGTTATATAGAATAGCGACTTTACGTTTTACGTAATCCTGAGGGAGTGTTGCCTTAGCATTATATACGTTTCTTAATTGGTTGATTTCATTTATAAATTGTACGAATTCCAATCCACCGCGTGATGTTGTAACACCGTCCGGTCCCATAATTGCCTGATGAAATTGCTCGTCGCCGAACAGAGGCTGACGGAAACGGTAAGTACAAGTCAGATCGCTTCCCCCGGCGAATACAGACCAAAGCCATAACCTGATCGCACCGGGATAAGGTTGTGAATTTAAAGACCCCCAATTCACTTGTCCAGGTTGTAACTCCATTACCCCGTATATAGCGCTTATCGGACGAAAGAAATCATTAGCATAAGGTATACGCATAGGATCTCCGATACGGAAGCCTAGTTTACCTATTCCCGGATCTCCGTAAACCATATATCGGGTATAGGTATAGAAATCAAACTCTACCGATTGTCCGATATGTCCGTCTTCATAGTTGGGAATATAATTGGATGTGATCCATTGATCTTTACAGTATTTCCGTAAAACCAATGCCTGTTCATCCAGAAATGAAGATGCTTCAAACGCGCAGAAACGTTTCCAGTCCAATACTTGATGAGGATTCTGTCCCCAATGGGCTGGACGGGGAAAATTTATCATTTCAAAATCAGGATATATCTGACTCCAGAATGCCGTTCCCCAGGCTTTATTGAGTTTATTGATGTCATTTGTATATTTTCGTTTGAGAAAAGAACGGAAACGGTTGAGGGCATCTTCGTTAAAGTCCTGCCTGACGCCGGGTTCATTATCTAATTGCCATCCGATAACCCTTTCATCATTTCCATACCG
>DAMCDT010000332.1:0-3882 GCA_032058265.1 Tannerellaceae bacterium | reverse complement strand
TAAAATGGCTTGATAATAAGTGAAATATATTATATTTGGCGATAAAATTTAATTATATGGATGAAAAAATAAACAAAGATGACAAAGAAAATGACAATTCGTTGAATCCTTTCGAATTTCTCGCGGATATTGTATTTAGTCATAATCCTGATGATATACCTATTGATTTACCTATTGACGGAGACACCGATGGCGGCATTATTGACAGTATAGTTGGTGCTGTAACAGATCTGTTGGAATGATTAATGGATTTATTTGAGTATAACCTGTTGAAAGGAATGTGTAGTATATAAAAAAGGAAAGGTCATCCTCCCGGACAACCAATCTTCATTGTTAACCTTAAATCTAATACCATGAAAAACACATTGCAAATATAGGGGTTTTTATGTTATGCAGCATAATAATCAGCTAAAAAATGCTCTTATTTAACCATGTTTAACAAATACATGTTTTACAACATACTTATAAAGCATTTAAAACCTTCTGTTGAACAGTAAAGTGAATGCATCCCTCCTACACTATCCCATTTGAATTTTATTATCTTTGTGGCATAATTTAAAGGGATATTCTCAATTAATGATTTCATAATATAATTATGGCTGACGATAAAAAAGTTATTTTTTCGATGGTAGGCGTAAGTAAGATCTACCCTCCTCAAAAACAAGTTCTCAAAAACATTTATCTTTCTTTCTTTTACGGTGCTAAAATCGGTATTATCGGTCTTAATGGTTCCGGTATATCTACCTTATTGAAGATCATCGCCGGGATAGAGAAAGAGTATCAGGGGGAAGTTGTATTCTCACCAGGGTATTCAGTAGGCTATTTAGAGCAGGATCCGCAGCTTGAATCTGGTAAAACGGTTAAGGAGATAGTTCAGGAAGGCGTACAGGATATCGTAGATACTTTAAAAGAATACGAAGAAGTCAATGAAAAATTCGGTGATCCGGACGTACTGGATGATCCGGATAAGATGGACAAACTCATCAATCGCCAGGCAGAATTACAGGATAAAATAGATGCTACAGACGCGTGGAACCTCGACAGCCGCCTGGAACGTGCGATGGATGCCCTGCGTTGTCCGCCGGAAGATCAGCTTGTCGATACCCTTTCCGGAGGTGAACGCCGCCGCGTAGCTCTTTGCCGCTTATTGCTTCAGCAACCAGACGTTTTATTACTCGATGAGCCTACCAACCATTTGGATGCGGAATCAATCGATTGGCTGGAACAACACTTGCAACAATACGAAGGTACTGTAATCTGTATAACGCACGACCGCTATTTCCTCGACCATGTGGCTGGTTGGATTCTTGAATTAGACCGTGGAGAAGGTATTCCATGGAAAGGAAATTACTCTTCGTGGCTCGATCAGAAGACAAAACGAATGGCTCAGGAAGAAAAACAGGTCAGTAAACGTCGAAAAACGTTGGAGCGCGAGCTTGAATGGATCAACATGGCTCCCAAGGCTCGGCAGGCAAAAGGAAAAGCCCGTCTGAACTCTTATGAAAAGTTATTGAATGAAGACCAGAAAGAACGCGAATCAAAGCTCGAACTTTTTATTCCGAATGGTCCTCGTCTGGGAAATAAAGTAATCGAAGCACAACAGGTAGCCAAAGCGTTTGGCGATAAGCTTTTGTTTGACAACCTCGATTTTATGCTCCCTCCAAACGGTATTGTCGGCGTAATAGGCCCTAACGGTGCTGGAAAAACGACATTATTTAAAATGATCATGGGCATGGAAAGCATAGATAAAGGCGTTTTCGAAGTAGGTGAAACTGTTAAGTTGGGATATGCTGACCAGACACATAAAGATATCGATCCAAACAAAACGGTTTATCAGGTCGTCTCCGGTGGACAAGAGTTCATTCGTGTGGGAGGAAAAGAGGTCAACTCGAGGGCTTATTTATCGAAATTTAATTTCGCGGGAGCCGATCAGGAAAAGCTTTGCAGCGTCCTCTCCGGTGGAGAACGCAACAGGCTTCATCTGGCGCTTACCTTAAAAGCCGAAGCCAATGTGCTCCTCCTTGATGAGCCTACCAATGATATCGATGTAAATACACTGCGGGCATTGGAAGAAGGCTTGGAGAATTTCGCAGGTTGCGCCGTCGTAATCTCCCACGACCGTTGGTTCCTGGATCGTATTTGTACACATATTCTCTCTTTTGAAGGTAATTCTAATGTTGTATATTACGAAGGTTCTTACTCCGAATACGAAGATTATAAAAAGAAACAACCGGGATATGAAGAACCTAAACGCGTACGTTACCGCAAACTTATAGAATAAAAATTAATTTATCGTACCATGAAAAAAAGTATGCTATTGCTGGCGGTTATATTCACCGCATCGTTCTTTGTGACTAATGAATCAAGTGCTCAACAGGTTGTTAAACTCTTTAACGGAAAAGACTTGTCAAACTGGGAATTTGTAGTAGACAAAAACGCTGTTCCTGCTGATCAGGTATATGCTGTAAAGGATGGAATGATCCATATTAAAGGGAATCCTTTTGGTTATATGTATACCAAACAGAAATATGACAATTATAAGTTGCATGTGGAATGGCGTTGGCCGGAAGAAGCAACAAACAGTGGTATTTTTCTGTTGATCGAAGACGTAAAAAACCCATTCCCTAATGGCATCGAGTGTCAATTGGCAGCGGGTAATGCCGGTGACTTCGTTTGTTTGGGTGGTTCCGACCTTTTTGAATTCCACCAACGTCCCGGCGAAGAACGTCCTGCATTTCCAGTGGTTGCAAAGGCTAATAAATCTTCTGAAAAGCCTGTCGGCGAATGGAATCACGCTAATATATTTGTGAAAGACGGAACGATAACAGTTTATATCAACGGCGTTTATCAAAATACCGGAACGAATAAAGTAAAATCAGGCCACATAGGTTTGCAGAGCGAAGGGAAAGATATCCAGTTCCGCAATGTTACCCTTACTAAATGGTGATCTGAAAACATTACATACTTGTACTTAAAAGATTGTCGTGTCTTAGAAAAGTTTTCACCATCTTTTTCGTAAGACACGACAATCTTTTGATATAAACAATACAATGTTTTCAGATAAAGAATAAAGACACGCCTGCCACACTGATAATCGCTCCGATAACCTCTTTCGTGGTGATCTTCTGTTTAAAAACAAAGTACAACGGTATCAGTATTAATATGGGCGTCAGCGCCATTATCGTAGATGCTATGCCGGCTTCCGTATATTGTACGGCCATTAATGAGAAAGAAACGCCTAAAAAGGGTCCGAAAAATGTTCCTCCGGCGGCTGCCTTAATTGCTTTCATATCTTTCAATGCCTGTACTAAGGCTTTCCCTTTCCGTGATAGTAGAATAATTGCGAGAAAACCGATTGCACCGACAATGGCCCTGATCTGCGTAGAAGCGAAAGGTACCATAAATACGGAAACCCTGTCTTGCAGGTCGATTGTTTCCATATAGTAATCCATTCCTAATTTACTGAATACCAACCCTACACCCTGGCCTACACCGGCTCCTATGCCGAAAAGGATGCCTTTTAAAGGCAATTTGAATTCAAGCTTTTTATTATCCCCCTGTCCTCGTCCGATGATGGACAAGCCGATGCCGAACAGCGTGACAAACATCCCCAGGATGGCTTGCCCTTCCATTTTTTCACCTAAAATAAGCATCCCGGCAATGGCGGCAGATGGTGGAGCGAGCGTCATAAACAACTGCCCGAAGCGTGATCCTATAATAATGTATGAACTGAAAAGGCAATAGTCGCCCATTACATATCCGATAAAACCGGAAACCGCCAGCCAAAACCACGCCTTAGACCCGGCATCGAATGGAATAAAACTTCCGGTAAATAATAAAAGAGTGATCCCTAACATGATGATGGCCATTCCAAGCCGTATG
>DAMCDT010000331.1:0-3902 GCA_032058265.1 Tannerellaceae bacterium | reverse complement strand
GTTTGCCATCCATATCAAAATCATTTTATTTTTTCCATATTACAGTAAGGCCGTCGCGTAAAGGTAATATAACTTTTTCTATTCGTGTATCCTCTTTTATTTTTTCGTTAAAATGGATAATACCTTTTGTTTGTTTATCAGACGGATGCGGTTGCTCTAAAACCTTACCGTCCCAAAGGATATTATCGGCCAGAATAATTCCTCCTGAACGTACCAGTGGGAAGACCAAATCGTAGTATTCGGAATAAAGCCGTTTGTCCGCATCAATAAATACCATATCAAACGTTTCATTTAACGTTGGAATTATTTCTAATGCATCACCAAAGTATAGTTTTACCTTATCTTTTTCTTTCGATTGGAACAAATACTTCTTTATAAAATCTTCCATTTCATCATTGATCTCGATTGTATGGATCAATGCATCATCATCTGACCCTTCAGCCATACAAAGAGTCGAGTAACCTGTATAAGTACCAATCTCTAATATTCGCATCGGGCGAAGCATCCGGCAAAACATCTTAAGAATACGCCCTTGCAAATGCCCCGATAACATCCGTGGACGAAGCAGGTTTACATTTGCATCCCGGTTGAGTTCGGAAAGCAATTCTCCTTCTTCGTCAATATGATCTAAAATGTATTCTTCAAGAAGGTTGGTAACCATTATTTCTCTTTAAAGGTCGGGAGAGCGTATTTATCTGCGGCGTCCAATACTTTGCCAACATTGTTGATCTCAAGGAAAGAAGTTCCTCCTCCTTCTCCAAAGCTTCCACTTAAATAAGCTACCATATTATTGCGAGTGATATGTCCGCTATGAATCAATTCATTTAATGCATCGAAGAAATATCCCCTACGGCTATCATTCCACGGTTGATGGGCCGCCCAAACACCATAAGATAAAGCTAATGTACGCGTAACCCTTTCATTGTAACAGATAGCATAAACAGGAGAAGTTCCACGGAATGCAGCCAGATAACGGGCTGTCCTACCGGTATGGCTGTCTGTAATGATTGCTTTAACATGTAATTTGGAGGAAGACTTAACAGCTTGTTTAGCTAAAAATGATGTTACATCCATATCATTACCTTCAATAGGCACACGTATATCATTGGCAGCCAGTTTTGTCTTTTCAGCTTCACGGGCAACTTTCGTCATTGTTTGTACTGCTTCAACAGGGTATTTACCATAAGCCGTTTCCCCACTCAGCATTAACGCATCTGTCCGATAATAGATAGCATTGGCTATATCGGTAACTTCCGCACGCGTAGGACGTGGGTTTTGAATCATGGAATGCAGCATCTGCGTAGCAACAATAACGGGCTTTTTCACTTCCACGCATTTACGTATAAGAACACGTTGGATACCGGGTATTTTTTCTGCCGGTACTTCAATGCCCAAATCTCCACGGGCTATCATAATGCCATAAGCCACTTCTAGTATTTCATCAATATTATCAACACCCTCCTGGTTCTCGATCTTGGCAATAATCTTGATAGGACTATTATGTTCATCTAATATACGTTGAATATCTAAAACGTCTTGTTTACAACGAACAAAAGAATGTGCAATGAAATCGAGGTCCTTCTTTATACAATAAAGTATATTAGCACGGTCTTTTTCTGTTAAGGAAGGCAGATTGATACGAACACCCGGCACATTTACACTTTTACGGCTTCCCAGCGTAGCATCGTTTTGTGCTTCACATACAAGATAATCATCTGATTTTTCAATTACTTTCAGGTCCAGGTCACCATCATCGATTAACATATCATCACCAATCTTCATATCGGCTACAAAGTTGCGGTAGGAAACATAAATACAATCATGGGTAGTTTCCATTTCAGGATCACCTTTTACCTTTATTTTATCACCCGTTTTAAAATCAATAGGATGTGTAGCAATTGTCGTCCGTATTTCAGGGCCTTTGGTATCCATTAAAATACCAATGCGATTGGACACTTCACGTACGTTACCTACTATCTTATCAAAACCCTCTTCATCTAAGTGGGCTGAATTCATGCGGACCACATTCATGCCCGACTTATATAATTCTTGAAGAAAATCAACTTCACAACGTTTATCAGAAATCGTTGCGACAATCTTTGTATGCTTTAACATAAAAACTTCGTTTTTAAATTGAAAATGGAAAGTTGAAATTGAAAATGTTTTCAACCTTCGCTATATTTATAAATTAAATTTTAGAACCTAAATTGTGAAATAGAAAAAATAATTTTCAATTTTCAATTTCCAATTTTTCATTAATTAGCGCTTCCAGCGCTAATTCGTAAGATTTCAAGCCAAAGCCAAGTATTACACCTTTGCATGCCGCTGAAATCATGGACTTATGCCGAAAAGCTTCCCGTGCGTGAACGTTAGAAATATGAACTTCTACCACAGGCGTCTCTATTGCTTTTATAGCATCGAGCAAAGCGATCGATGTATGTGTATAAGCACCGGCATTCAGTATAATACCATCATATTCAAAACCGGTTTGCTGTATTTTATTAATCAATTCACCTTCAATATTACTCTGAAAATACGCAATCTCACATTGCGGATATTTGGCTCGTAAGTCATTAAGATAACCTTCAAAAGAAGTATTCCCGTATACCGTAGGTTCACGTTTACCTAACATATTCAGATTGGGACCGTTGATAATTTGAAACTTCTTCATTTTATTGTAAGTTTATTACCTTTGTACCATACCGGCAAAAATAGTGTGGCAAAGGTAATGATTTTATTTTAGACTGATAAACAGACATCCATCAATGCAACAGGTAAAAGATATAATCAGTAAATATCACATTTATTTACGACTCGAAAAATCGTTATCTCCCAATTCAGTAGATGCCTATTTGTCTGATCTGGATAAATTACTTCGTTTCATGGAAAGCGAAGGACATACTTATGCGGACATTACCTATCAGGATTTGCAACAATTTATTGCACAACTTCATGATATTGGTATCCATCCACGTTCACAGGCACGCATCATTTCAGGTATAAAATCATTTTACCGTTTCCTTTTACTTGACGACTATATAACCACTGATCCAACTGAATTGTTGGAATCTCCCAAGATAGGATTAAAGCTCCCTGAAGTATTGACGGTAAATGAGATCAA
This sequence comes from Tannerellaceae bacterium, assembly GCA_032058265.1. Lineage (GTDB taxonomy): Bacteria > Bacteroidota > Bacteroidia > Bacteroidales > Tannerellaceae > DFXE01. The sequence goes on along the minus strand of DAMCDT010000331.1, from coordinate 781 downwards.
TAATATACTCGATACAATTGACCTTTCGTTACCTGAAGGACAACGAAACCGTGCAATGCTGGAAGTGTTATATAGTTGCGGATTGCGTGTATCGGAGCTAACGACCTTACGATATCCCGATGTTTATTTTGAAGAAGGATTTATTAAAGTAGAAGGTAAAGGAAGCAAACAACGGTTAGTACCCATCTCTGAAACAGCTATACATGAAATAAAAAATTATTTATATGACAGGAACCTGATACAGGTTAAGAAAGGTTTTGAAGATGTTCTTTTTCTTAGTCGTCGAGGTACATCATTATCACGCATTATGGTTTTCCATATTATTAAACAACAAACAGAAAAAGCTGGTATACCAAAGAATGTCAGTCCACATACCTTCCGTCATTCATTTGCTACTCATTTACTGGAAGGAGGAGCAAATCTACGCGCCATACAGGAAATGATGGGACATGAAAAGATAACCACAACTGAAATATATACACATATTGATCGCGAATTCCTTCGTGACGAGATACTTTCCCACCACCCACGGAACAAATAGTAAGAAAGTTATCATAATCCTTTTATCAAATCATTATGATAACTTTTCAAGAACATCACAATAACTTTATATAAACACTGTAATAACTTTATGTAAACATAACAATGCTTTTTTGACTGATCTAGCTAAGCATGAGATATTATTCTGACGTGAGCTAAATAATATCAGACGTGAGCCATTAAAATATGCTCGTATGCTATTTTATAGAAAAAATAACCTATTTCAAGACAAGACATTTGG
>DAMCDT010000330.1:0-3924 GCA_032058265.1 Tannerellaceae bacterium | reverse complement strand
GTAGCAAACCGAAATCCAATGCTCCCATTGAGATAAGATTAGCCGGTAATCCTTGAATACGCAACATAATAATGGCAAAAAGGAACGATAATGGAATAACTGTTGCTACAATAAGCGTAGTACGCCAGTCGAAAAGGAAAATAAATACAATGATAGATACAAGAAGAATTCCTTCCAGCATATTCTTCATTACCGTATGGATGGTCGTATTTACCAGTTTGGTTCGATCCATAAAAGGTTCGATCCTGACTTCAGGAGGAAGTATCCTTTCGTTCAGTTCTTCAATCTTTAATTTCAGGCGATTGATTACTTCGCTGGGATTCTCTCGCCTCAACATGATAACAATGCCCTGTATTACATCGTCTTCGTCATTTAAACCGACTTGTCCTAAGCGTGGTTTTGATGATACATTGACTTCAGCAACTTGTTTGATACGGATAGGTGTATCACCTTTTACCTCTATAAGTATATTTTCGATATCTTCAACACTCTCTAATAATCCGATGCCGCGTACAACATAAGCCTGGTTTCCCTTCTGAATAACATCGCCTCCTACATTTATATTGCTGCTTGCAACGGCTTCATAAACCTGTAATGGAGATAAATCGTAATTGTTTAATTCAGCCGGATTAACCTTTATCTCGTATATCTTTTCTTCTCCTCCGAAACTGGCGATAGTAGCTACACCTGCAACGGATAATAATTCCCTTTGAACCACCCATTCATTAATAGCGGATACTTCGCGGATAGGCAATTCACTGCGTAATACGTATCGGAAAATCTCCCCTGTTGCACCGGAAGGTGGTTCGATCGAAAGCTCAGCACCTTCGGGCAAATCGATATCCTGCATCCGGTTAGATGTATATTGCTGTGCAAAGAAGTCATCCACCCCATCCTCAAACAACACATTCACGACTGATAATCCGAAAAGCGAAGTTGAGCGGACATCCGTTTTCCGCGGGATCGTATTCAGCTGTTGCATAATGGGTAATGTGACGAACTTTTCAACTTCTTCGGCACTTCTTCCCGGCCATTGGGCAATTATTTTGGCTCGCGTATTGGTTACATCCGGATAGGCTTCAATAGGCGTATTATTAAAACACACAATTCCGGCAACCAATAGAATACCTGTCAGGAACAAGATAAGAATATGATTACGAAGAGCAAAGGCAATGATATTTTCTACAAATTTATACATGATTACTTTCCTTTCAGTTCTGAATAAATAAGTAGTTGATTTTTAGTCACCACATTTTCATCCGCGCTTAAACCCGATGTAATGTAGGTCGTATTCTTATTCCGGTCGTAAATAACTATTTCTTTAGCTACAAAGTGGTTATCCCCTTCTTCTACGACTACATAATAAGCATTATTATCAAATATAACCGCTTCGGATGGTACGGATACTAATCCGTTTTGAGTAGCATCATTCAGCCTAACGACAACAGACATTTCCGATTTAAGTTTCATGTCTTTATTAGGAAGGATGATACGTGCTTTAAGCGCTTTATCTTCGGGATCGAATACTTGTGATATGTTGGTTATTTTTCCGGTAAATGTTTCGTCAGGGTAGGAGAGGGTTGTTATTTTCGCTTCCATTCCTTCTTTTACGAAAAGTAACTGACTGGCATAAACGTTTACAACTACCCATACGGTATTCAGGTCAGCAATTGTAAAAAGAGGTTCTCCATCTGCCGACATGGGACTTCCGGAAGAAGCATTTTTATTGATAATATATCCGTTCATAGGCGCTTTAATAGAGAAAGTTCCATCTCCTTTATTGACTCCGAAAACGGTCATATCCTGCTCTATTTTATTAAACGCTGCTTGTGTTTGTTTCAGTTTACTTTCAGCTTCCAGTAATTCTCTTTCCGAAGACATGTTATCATCGAACATTTCCCTGATAGTTTTCAACTCACGTTCGGCGATCTTTACTTCTGCCCCCAGGGATATTTTCTCGGAATGTAAAGCGCTTAATTCAGTGCTACGGATATCCATCAGGGATTGCCCTTTGACAACTTTATCACCCAACGAGAAATAAGTACGCTCGATAATCCCACTGATAAGCGGAACATAATTGATCGTTTTATCAGGATCGCTAATTACCTTACCGGTAAGCGTCATCTCTTTTTCCTGATTACTTATGGTAGATTTCGTAGTTTTTATATTTCCCGCGAATGCCGGTTTCACTGTGCCGGGTTTTTGTTCTGTTTCTTTTTCCTTGGTATCCGAACAAGCCATAACAAGAAAACCGGCTAAAGCGAAAACAACTATTTTATAAGGTCTGAATATCATAATTATATTATTTTATATCGGTTCCAACAGTATATTGAAGTTCTTCAAATTGATTAAAGACATTTTTGCGTGTAGAAAGAAGAGTATTTTTATTGTTTTTGTAAGCATCCATAAAGTCGATGTATTCTATCATACTGATATTTTTATTTAACAGGTTCTTGGTATACACTTCAAGCATCAGGTCCAGTTCTTGTAGCAGGGGATTTTCACTCATCTTTTTATAAAAGTTATAAGATAGCGTATAATTATTAAATGCTTCCGCTATTTCATGTTGGACAAGGTTTTGTTGCTGAAGCGCAATATGCTGGCTTTGATCCCGGCTTATCCTGGCCGCTTTTATGTTTCCCTGGTTACGGTTGAGGAAGGGAAGGTCGATACTCACACCGAAACCGATAAAATCTCTCCATACACCACCGTACCTGTCATAACTCGCGCTTATATTGATATCCGGAACTCGTTGCGCCTTTTCATAAGCAATAGACTTTTCGAAATATTGTGTTTGTAATTTTGTTTGCTGAAGATCGGGACGAAAATCCGTCGCGGTTTGAATTAAATTTGCCAATGATAATTCTTCCGGATTGTGAACAATTTCTGTACTGTTTTGGATCATTATGGTTATATATGGATCGATATTCAACAATGATTTGAGCGTCTTTTGCTGTGCATTCCATTCGGTTTGTATTTCATTATATTCGTTTTCCACTTCAAAGAGGGCGGACTGCAACCGCAGTAACTCGCTTTTAGGTAAATTTCCCTGTGTGACCTGCCGTGTATACGAATTAATAAGCCGGGTTAATGATTCCGTTTGGTTTTTAAGCACATCCTTATAGGCATTGAAGTACATCATTTCATGGATCGATTTCCTGAGTTCTGCTTTTAATCCGCGAAGTACTTCTTCAAACTGCCGGATACTGATCTCTTTTGAGATTTTTTCCATATTAACCAATTTACCCCTTTTATTAGCGGTCTGAATTAATTGGCTGAGTTCGATACTAAACTGTGTTGTGGCAGGTTGTGATTTGGGAGTCCAGAAGTTAATATCACCAACGGATATATTCGGATTATCCCATAATTTAGCCTGGCTGATAGCAGCGTCAGCTAAAGAAATATTTAGCTTCTCTGCTATCAGTTCCAGGTTTTGTTCTAAAAAGATAACCTCAACCTCTTCCGGCCTTAGTGTTGCAATTTTGGATTCTTGTGCAAATAAATTTGTTGCGGTCGTAATGTATAGAAAGAGTAATATATATTTTCTCATTGGTAAAAGCCTGTATTTTTGATGCAAAGGTATTATGCATGTATTAAAGGCTTTTTTGATTTAGATTAGAAGTTGATGAGTTCAATATTAAAAGTAAATTAGAATATGTTGACTGATAACCCCTAATTACTCTAAAAATAAGACCGGATTCTCTTCTATTATAATTATTAAAAAACACGTTTCACCTTTCGCTTCACTCTAAACATCTGTTTGTGGGTCGTTAAGGGTGAAAGGATGGGTGAAAGATGGTGAATTTCTTCATTTGTGCCACCGGCTTGGCACAATAATGCCATGCTGTTGGCATAACTGTGACTTCCCGTTGGCACAACTGTGCCAATACGATGGCACAAGCGATCGGTAACAGCTTTGTTTTA
>DAMCDT010000329.1:3521-3935 GCA_032058265.1 Tannerellaceae bacterium | reverse complement strand
GAACGGATACGCTTATATCTTATTAAAACTGAAACACATTGCCTTTTCAATTTTATTAAAGATGAAACAGGGCTTAGTTATTTTATCTCATTGACCAACGAGGATAGGGAGATATCGTTGCAGACTTCTCCGGTCATCATTATATCCGAAAAACCATGTATCGTATTGTTAGGAGAAGAAATTCACTGCGTGGAAAATATTGAATCAAAAAAACTAACCCCATTCTTCACCAAAGAATATATCAGTGTACCTCCGGAGCATGAAGAAATGTATCTGAAAGGCTTTGTACTTAAAACAATGATGCAATATGAAGTAAAGATACAAGGTATACGGGTTGAAGAGATAAAACCTTCAAAAGAAGGCATATTATCTCTGGAAAAGGATATAAACCAGGAGCTGGCTTTAGTGCTATAT
>DAMCDT010000329.1:0-3511 GCA_032058265.1 Tannerellaceae bacterium | reverse complement strand
GCTATATTTTCATTATAACAACGAAAGCAGGCTCAATCCGGATAGTACCAAACAAAAGATCATTCATCTGAATGACACAAATGATGGGCCGGAGATAATATGGTATAGAAGAAATAAAGAGTGGGAGAGTCGTTTAATTGAAATCTTAATAAAAGAAGGACTCAGGCAAAAAGGTGGAAATCATTTCTATCCGGATGCCGGAAAAAATACTTACAGCCTTGTAGAATGGTTAAACAGTAAGGAAAGTATACTGCGCGGACATTTTACGCTTGAGCAACAACTGGAGATAGAATACTACACAGGACCTATTACTATTAATACAAATTATGATGAAAAAATAGACTGGTTTGAAGTCAATATTGTAGTCGAAATTGGTCCTTATAGGATCCCTTTTAACCGTTTTAGAAAACATATACTGAATGGAAACAAAGAATTTGTTTTGCCGGATCAGAAGGTTGTCGTTTTACCTGACGATTGGTTTGAGAAATACCATGATCTCTTCAAATTAAGTAAGGACTCAGGGTCGGCTCTTCAGGTAAAAAAGCAACATACATCGCTGTTACAATATGCCCTTAGCGGAGAGATATCCGGGGATAAAGCCAAAAGATTTAATGAGATCATACATCTTCCGGTGGTTAAGCCGCCACTTCCTGTTCATTCATCCGTCCTTTTGCGTCCTTATCAGAAAGAAGGATTCTATTGGTTGATACATTTATACAAAAACGGATTTGGTGGTTGTCTGGCTGATGACATGGGTTTAGGAAAGACACTCCAAACCATAACGTTGCTACAATATATATATGAAGGATCGGAGCAAACTTCTTCAGTTTCTGTCAACGGGCAGTTATCATTATTTGAAACCAAACATTCTAAAATGCCTGCTTCATTGGTTGTAGCCCCGACTTCTTTATTACATAACTGGTACAATGAGTTGAGGAGGTTTGCTCCTGAGTTGAATATTTTTGTGTATGCAGGAAATAAGCGGTTGAAAACAAAGAACATCGCCCGGATATTCAATTATTACAACGTCATTATCACTTCTTACGGTGTGATGCGTAACGATATTGAATATCTGCATGAATATCCTTTTCAGGTTATCATTTTAGATGAAAGCCAGTATATTAAAAACCCCGGATCATTGGTTTACCAATCAGTCAAACGCCTTACATCCGAACATAAAGTGGTACTAACCGGAACGCCTATCGAGAACTCATTGGAGGATTTATGGGCACAATTCAATTTTATTAATGAAGGGCTGCTGGGAAGTTTCTCCTCTTTTAAGAAGGATTTTATCCAGAAAATAGTGCGGGAGAAGGACAAAAGGCGGGAAGATATGCTAAAAAAACTGATAAGTCCTTTCCTGCTCCGCCGTACAAAGGAAGAAGTAACTCCCGAACTTCCTCCTTTATTGCAACAGGTTATTTATTGTAGCATGACTGAAGCACACCAGGAAATTTACAATGCGGAAAAGAACAGTATTCGTAACATGCTGCTGGAAGCCAAAGAAAACCCCGGACAACAGAAAAACAACTTCATCGCATTAGATGGATTGAACCGCTTAAGACAATTGGCTAATCATCCTAAACTGGTAAATAAGGATTACAAAGAAGATTCGGGAAAGTTTGAACAGATCATTATGTCTTTTGAAAACCTGAAAGCCAGTAACCATAAAGTGTTGATATTCTCTTCTTATGTAAAACATTTAGAATTGTTGGCCGCTAAGTTTGACAAGGAAGGCTGGAAATATGCTATGCTCACAGGGGAAACACAGAAAAGGGAACAAGTGATTGAACGCTTTACCAGGAATGACGATATCCATTGTTTTTTTATATCCTTGAAAGCGGGATCGACAGGATTGAACCTGACGGTTGCCGATTACGTCTTTATAATTGATCCGTGGTGGAACCCGGCATCGGAAATGCAAGCGTTAAGCCGTGCCCATCGTATCGGACAAAATAAACCGGTAATTGCATATCGTTTCATCACTAGCGAAACCGTCGAAGAAAAGATTCAGCAGTTACAGACCACTAAAAAGGATTTGTTTGATACATTTGTCAATGATAATAACGTACTATCACATCTGAATTGGAAAGAAATCGAAGGACTAATCGAATAAATTGTTGAACGAATCGGAATCAATTCCTCACCTTTGCACTGGATTAAAAAAAATGTAATGTTATTATTAATTAAATATTTATTCAAAATGGACGACGTACCGAGTTGTAATTACAGTAAACAAGAGTATTAATTTATCTGTAAGGGTACGTGTGTCTCCTTACAGATTAAAAATTTGTAAGGAGGAAAAACAATGAATGAAATTAAAATGAGATTCCAGTTTCTTATAGAAGAAAAGGACTGGAAAGCGCTGAAAGAAAAACTCAATAACCTTAACCCACATCAAATAGCTGAAGCAATCAGCGATTTATCCAGTACAGACCAGCTTATCATGTTCTGTCTCTTACCACGTGAGACGGCAAAGGAAACGTTTCAACGCCTGTCTCACGACGAGCAGGAAGATATCATTGAAGGATTAGCGGCTTACAGCGACTTGATCACCAGTTTACTCAATGACCTCGATCCTGATGATCGTACCGCTTTCTTTGAAGAATTACCCGGACAAGTCAGCCAAAGACTTATTCAGATGCTTTCGGATGAAGAGCGGGAGATTGCCGTTAAGTTACTGGGATATCCTGAAGATAGTATCGGTCGTTTGATGATGCCGGAATACGTGGCCGTAAAACCTCATTTTACTATTGCGGAAGCGCTGGAACATATCCGTAAATTCGGGCATGATTCCGAAACTCTCGATGTTATTTATATGGTAGACAACCATTGGAAACTTATTGATGATATCCGTATCAAGAAAATACTTCTGGCTTCGCCTGATCAAAAAATCGCTGACCTGATCGACAACCGTTTCGTTGCTTTAAATGCTTTTGATGACCAGGAACTTGCCGTGAAAGAGTTCCGCGACCACGACAAGGTAGCATTACCCGTAGTCGATACGGCAGGTATTCTCGTAGGGATTGTGACGTTTGACGATATCATGGACATAGCGCAAGAAGAATCTACCGAAGACTTCCAGAAGTTCGGGGGTATTGAAGAACTGGATATTTCTTATACCAAAACTTCTTTAATGGAGATGGTAAAGAAACGTGCCGGATGGTTGATTATCCTTTTTGTAGGCGAGATGTTGACGGCCTCAGCCATGGGATATTTTGAAGATCAAATCGCACAGGCAGTAGTATTGGCATTGTTTGTTCCCTTAATTATATCAAGTGGAGGGAATTCAGGATCACAGGCTGCCAGTTTAATTATACGTTCTCTTGCTTCATGTATTTCTCAGTCGCCACCTTCTTCCTTAGCGGGAAACTACTTTATCTTTACTTGATTAAGCCACAGGACAATCCTGACAGGCTCAATATAACCTTAGATGGCACGTTTTGCTGGTGGGATAAATAATATTATACAATAAATAGAGACACAGATTTGCACAGATTTACTTCATACG
>DAMCDT010000328.1:0-4021 GCA_032058265.1 Tannerellaceae bacterium | reverse complement strand
GAATCCTGAGCACAAATAATAATTGGGATCAATACTATTATATATGTATATAAATATCTTTTCATTTCTTAGTTAATTCAAATACAAAGTAAATGGATTAAAAATAGTAACACCCTATGTTTTACCAATTCAGATACTACGTTCACCCATTCTTGCCGAAATGTTAATTTTCAACCATTTACATTTGAGCCATAAACCTATTAAAATTATTTCGGATATGAAAAAGATTATTCTCTTAAGTACTGTTTTATTCGCATTTACAGTGATATCAACAAGTTGTAATAAGGCAACATCTGCTAACCAAGTAAATGAAATAACAGAGATTCCCGCAGTGCCTCATGCGGAAAAAGAAATGGCTGAGGAAAAGATTCAGGTTGCAATCCTTTTAGATACATCGGGAAGCATGCAAGGACTGATTGAACAAGCTAAATCACGTTTATGGAATATCGTCAATACTTTAACGACTCTTAAATATAATGGGAAAACACCCAAAATAGAAATTGCTTTATATGAATATGGAAGTTATAACAGGTATGACGGTGATTATATACGTCAGATAACTCCATTAACGACAGATCTGGATCTGATCTCACAGGAATTATTCGTACTTACCGCAGGAGGAAGTGAAGAATATTGCGGTACAGTGATCCATAAAGCAACGCGCGATTTGGAATGGGGCAATAATGAATCGGATATGAAACTTATATACATCGCAGGAAATGAAATATTCGAACAGGGAAAGATTTCGTATAAATCATCAATCAAAAAAGCGCTGGATAATAATATATATGTAAACACTATACATTGTGGGAACAAGAGGCAAGGAATCCGTGACTTATGGCAGGATGCAGCGACGAGGGGAAACGGTAAATTCTTCAACATAGATTCCAATGCAAAAGTACAATATATCGTCACTCCTTATGATGATGAGATAAGCCAATGCAATATGAAATTGAATGATACCTATATTAGTTATGGAAAGATCGGACAAGAAAGAAAAGAAACACAACAAGCACAAGATATAAATGCACGTTCTATATCATCTGCTAATTATGCCGAACGGGCGGTTAGTAAATCTAAATCCGTTTATAATAATAAGTCATGGGATTTGGTCGACAAACTAAAAGAAGATGAAACAGCCCTGGAAACGATCGAACAGGAATATCTTCCGGCAGAGTTACAGAATAAATCAAAAGAAGAAATAAAGATCATTGTAGAACAGAAGGAAAAAGAAAGGGCTGATTTGCAAAAACAAATATCCGAATTAGCGGTTAAGAGGCAGGCATATATCGACGAAAAATCTAAAAAAAGTAATTCAGGAGACGACCTGGGAAAAGCTATCAATGAATCAATTATTGCCTTCGCCCAATTAAAAGGATACACCGTTGAATAAAATGGAAGAAAAAGTTTAAAGGCATGAAAGCGCGAACGTCCAGGAATAGATTGTTTCGCGCTTTTATGCTTTTTACCTCTTTATTACACCTAACTGTTGATCCGTTGCATAACATATACATCAACAAAGCCTTTTTCAGTAGATATCCAATCAGACAATGTACCAGCTAATGTAAAACCACAACGTTGGAACAGAGCTTTACTCCGTTCATTTTTTACAGATATATAAACATATAACTGATGTAGCTTTAAAAAAGAATCTGCATAATTAAGTAAAAGGGTCAAAGCCTCGGTAGCAATTCCGTTTCCTTGATATGCAGGGTCAAGCAAAATACCTACACCGGCTTTACTATTGTGCGAATCGAAATCATACATATCTACCATACCGATCGCTTTTCCGGTACTCTGTTGCTCGATCATTAAGCGGAGTTGTTTCAATTCATATATATTCAAATGGGATTGAGCAATATACTCTTTTAAAACATACCGTGAGTAAGGGGAAACCGTATTGCCTTTACTCCAGATGGAAGTATCGTTTTCCCATTTATATAATATGTCCAGATCTTCCGGTTCTAAAGCCCGGAGAATAATGTTATCGTTTCTGAGTAATGTCATAATGTACCGGGAGAAACCAGCTGATGGCTCTCTTTATTATATATATGATAAGTCGTCTTTTTGTTCACCATGGTGTCCATAAAAAGGAGCATTTGTTCAAAGCGCACATCAGGATAACAAAAAACAATATCGGTAAAAGACTTCATTTGATTACGCCTGCATATCGCATCCATAACACGTTCGACGTCCAGATCCCACAGATTAACAAATTCCAGGTCGGGCATACGTTTTAAAGCTGCGGCTTTTACCTTTTCAAAATGTTCTTCCACACATAAGATCAGTAGACGCCGGTGAGGTATCTTTTTATTATTAGATTTACCTTTAAAAGAATCAAAAAAAGAAATAAATCCTACTGATAAGCGGATAAGAAAAGACATAAACCAACCGGAACGCGGATAATATTTCTTATAAAAGATAAGCATAGCTTCGTAAAAGTTCCTTCTATAATTTTTATCGCCACGCTTTGTACTTTCACCTTTATAATGTAAAATGCGTTCAGGAATATAATAGTTTGAATAACCTTCTATAACCAACCGGTATGACAAGTCAATATCTTCGCCATACATAAAGAAAGACTCATCCAGCAAACCTATTTTGTTTAATACTTCATGCCGTAGTAACATAAAAGCGCCTGCTAATACGTCTACTTTATGTTCTTTATTTGGATTAAGATAGAGCAAATTATAACGGGCAAAAACTTTTGAGTTAGGAAATAACTTCGACAATCCGAACAATTTACAGAATGATACCCAGGGAGATGGAAAACTACGTTTACTTTCAGGCAGGAAAACGCCATGCCCGTCCAGCATCTTCACCCCTATCCCACCCGCTCGGGGATGTTCGTCCATATAGTAACACAGTGTACGGATCGTTTCTTCCCCAATGATTGTATCGGGATTCAGCAACAACACATATTCGCCATTACATTGCTTTATGGCTTGGTTATTGGCAACAGCATAGCCGGGATTTTCCTCGTTTTCTATAAAAACAACTTCCGGGAACTTCGGAAGCAGATAATCTACCGAGCCGTCTGACGAGTGATTATCAACTACAAATATTTCCGCGTCCATACCGGCAGTCGATGCACGCACAGATAGCAAACATTGTTCCAGAAAATACTTTACGTTATAATTAACAATAATAACCGAAATCTTCACGTTTTTCAATGATTAATGATTAATGGTTAATGATTAATTAATTCCATCGTTCAGGTATTCATCGTAAATCATTAAAACATTCATCGTTATTTTTTAAATGACCATCATAACTTTTTAATATGACAATCGTTATTCTTGAAAAAATTAATCGTTCTTTATTGAATCATTAAAGCTGGTTCTGTTCACGATAGAACGCCCCAATGTTATTTCATCCGCATATTCTATTTCATCCCCTATTGAAACACCTCTTGCTATCACTGATACTTTTATATTATAAGAGGACAACTTACGATATATGAAGAAATTAGTCGTATCGCCTTCCATCGTAGTACTTAAAGCCATTATCACTTCTTTCACTTCCCCAGCCTTAACTCGTTCTATAAGACTATCGATTTCCAGATCATTTGGCCCTATCCCGTTCATAGGAGAAATAATTCCTCCCAACACATGATATACACCCCTGAACTGCCCGGTGTTTTCAATTGCCATCACCTCTTTGATATTCTCTACAACACAAACAAGCGATTGGTCACGACGTGGATCGCCACAAATAGAGCAGATATCGTCGTCGCATATATTATGACAAACTTTACAGTATTTTACGTCTTTCCTAAGAGCCACCAATGCAGATGCAAAACCTTCCGCATACCCGATATCCCTGCGAAGAATATATAAAGCCAGGCGAAGGGCGGTCTTACGTCCGATACCCGGCAGCGATGCCAGTTCGTTTACTGCATTCTCCAAAAGAAGTGATGGATATCTTTGATTCATTCATTCGTTTTTAAGCAGCACAAAGATAGCATATTATTAGATGAAAAATAAAGTAATTTGTGGGAGCTTTTATAATATCATTGTAT
>DAMCDT010000327.1:0-4066 GCA_032058265.1 Tannerellaceae bacterium | reverse complement strand
ATCAGCATTAGCTTTTACTTCATGCTCTTCTACCGTAGGGCCGTAACAATCCCAACTGTTCCACCCCATCGGAGGAGTTTGCGCCCATTCTTTAAATTCACCTTTGGCAAAAACAGTCTTTTTCTCCGGACTTTTTTGCGTACAGGAGGTGGATGATAATAAGATCAACGATAGTACAATGAGATATTGTTTCATAATTATTTTATTAATGTGTTTGATTTTATACGAAGGACAGTAAATGAATAGGCAGGCATTTCCTCTTTATATTTACCGGATATTTGAATGGAAGAAGAAACCGGCTTCGCATTCTTATCATCCGGACGACCGTACAATACTGTTTTGACAGTTTCCGTTTGATTTTTTATAAATGGTTCCAGGTCTAGATCCATACGGACAATGACAGGCAGTAGATTAATAAGTTTTATAATGTAGTCGTTCGTTTTACTGTCTTGTACGACGGAAACAGCTATGCGCTTACTTACATCCTCTTGATTATTGGACAAGGCCATCCTGCTGGGTAGATATATATCCCCAGAGTTGTGCCCATACAATTGCTGGACATAATATCCAACAGTCGGTTTCACCTCGGTGTTATTGAAATAAATAAGGTCGGGGTTCCATTGCGTATATCCTTCTTTGGCAAGGAGAGGGGCGTAAGAAGTCAGGCTTACGATATCCCCGTTCCTTTCAACATTTGCCAGATGGAGTGCTTCTGCTAATGCTGTTTCAATATTATTAGATCGATCCGGCAAATGAGCAGCATACTCTCCCAGATATACCTTTGATTTATTCCGGTCGTAACGGTCATAGAAATCCTGGTTATGTATGTACCATCCCGGCGGATTATAGTAATGCTCGTCTATCATGGGAAGATTCATCTCGGTGGCTATACGCCATCCTTCCACATAATCGCTTCCTTCATAGAATGGACCGGCTGTTCCGATAATAATGATATCGGGATACTTTTCTTTTACGGCGTTGCAAATCATAATATACCGTTCTTTAAATACTTCTGATATGAGGTCTTCATTCCCGATGCCTATATACTTTAAGTTAAATGGCTTCGGATGACCTGCTTCGGCACGCTTCTTTCCCCAGACAGTTGTTTTGGCATCTCCATTGGCCCATTCGATCAGGTCGAGAACTTCCTGTATATAGTCTCCCATTTCAGCCATCGGTATACCGCATTGTTGTCCATGACCGCCCGTACCTGAGTTTTGACAGGGTACCCCGGCAGGCACAACCGGTAAAGGTTCGGCGCCGATATCTTCGCAGAACTGGAAATATTCGTGATAACCAAGGCCTGCCGTTTGATGATACCCCCACAAATTCCTTTGCGGCACGCGGCTCTCTAAAGGACCGATCGTATTCTTCCAACGATACATATTGCCTAATCCGTCGCCATGAGCTACGCAACCTCCCGGGAATCGTACGAAACGGGGCTTAATATCCGCCAACGTTTTTGCAAGGTCTTGCCGTAAACCGTTTTTACGTCCTTTGAATGTTTTTTGCGGGAAAAGGGAGATCATATCCAGTTGTATAATACCTTTCATTTGGGGAATGACTTCCAGCCGGGCGTCGTGTACAGTTTTGTTCGATTGAATAACCGCTTCATATTTTCCCCATTCAGAAGAAATCCGTTTGGTAGATGCTTGTCCGTAGACTTCACCATCTTTACCTACCAGCCTGATGTGCAATTCTTCTCTTTTTTGTTCAGGCGAACGGGCAAAAACAGAGAAATTATACCGGTCTCCGGCTATTAACGGAATCCCGTCATAACCCTCATTATTCAGGCTTGCGCCTATCTCTTCAATTTCCAATGAAGCATAATGCCTGTTATTTATATGTATAGGATTAACCGTATCTATTTTAAATGTAGCTTTTTCTCCTTTTAAATTCCAGGCTTTATAACTGTTCCATGTTTCATCATGCCCTTCCTTATCGCTCAGAGAGTATTCAAAGTCTCTGTTTTGAATAAGTTCCGCATAGATCCCACCATCAGCAGCATAATTAATATCCTCGAAAAAGATACCGATCAACATATCACTAATAGGTTTACTTTGCGTAGGATCTATCGTTAATGTAGCTTCTACCGGCTGAAGTCCCGCAAAACGTACCGGATCTTCCGAAGTAGTTTCGCTGTTTAGCTTACTTTTATACTGAGCGAGTTGTGTTGTTTTGATTAGGTTATCAATTAGTTTCCATGAAACTTTATGGATTGTCCCGACTTCTTCTTCGCCTGCTATTTCTACGATATCACGCTGATTTACCCGGACGATCTCGGATACGGATTGAACCGGAGTGTATGATTTAAAATCTTTTGTTGCAGCGCCGTAAATACCTTTTTCAGTTCCTTCCTCACTTACCCACGATACAAAATAATTATCATTGGCGCTGCTGTAGCCTGCTTCAATACTCAAGCAATTACCTCTATCCATCATATAATGATACGATTGCGGATACCAATAAACCAGATTTACGGAAGAGGCATGCGCAATGATCCCGTCTGTTTCATTTAATGTAAATACACAATGCCAAAGGCCCTCTTTATCTTGAATAACAATAGGAGCGATCATTCGCTTTTGCGATCCCCAACGCCCGAAATCACTACGGAGAAAACTATGTTCCGGTCCTATCGGATGCCAGTTTTCCCGGTCTGTACTCCAGGCAAAATGCAGACCGTTATGGCCTCTGTTTTTGGAGGTTGAATAGGCCATGATGTATGCCGAATCAGGTTCATTCGTTACTTTAGGAATTGAAGCATTAATACTTCCAGGGATAAAGTAATAAAACAGAAGAAAGAGTACGATAGTGTTTTTCATAAGCAAAGCATAATATTGTTTTCGATAATTATTGATGTTAAATTAAATAGAATAATAGTTTGTATTTATTCTCATCAAAATGTCCATGTTCAGTTTATTTGTTATAATATGGACTTCACCATCTTTTAAAAAATTAGTTGTAAAAATACACTTATTTCTTTATTTAAATAATTTCTTTATATACAAATCGAAGAGGATACCTTAAAAAATATATCATCTTCGCTAACTATTTACATTAATTTTAGAATAAATTTATATCAGCGGTTAAATAATTTAATCAAACAAATGGGTAGTTTTGTTGTTGAAATATAAAAAGATAATGAAATGAATACAATGAATAAAATATTAATATCAATGCTTAGTATAACAACCATGGCATGTTCCGGAGCGGGTGATAATAATACCTTCGAGTTAGTTGAAAATACGGATGGACCTACGCTTGGCTTTTCTGTTTCTTCGGGAATAAAAATAATTACTGCTGACGGAATGAAGTTTAAAGACCATAATCGTGATGGTAAGCTTGATAAATATGAAGACTGGCGTTTATCACCGGATGAAAGGGCGCGTGACCTTGCTTCGAAGATGACAACCGAACAGATTGCCGGTTTGATGCTTTATAGTGGACATCAGTCTGTACCTTCTGCGGAATCGGGGTTCTCTGCCGGAACATATAATGGAAAACCATTGTCGGAAAGCGGGGCTAATGCTGCTGATCTTTCTGATTCACAAAAAGCGTTTTTAAGCAATGACAACCTGAGGCATGTACTTATTACTTCTGTGGAAAATCCTGTCGTTGCAGCACAATGGAGCAATAATTTACAGGCTTTTGCGGAAGGAATCGGATTGGGTATTCCATGTAATGTAAGTACTGATCCTCGGCATACCGCTGATGTAAGCGCCGAATTCAATGCAGGGGCCGGAGGTAAAATATCGCTTTGGCCTGACGGATTAGGGATGGCGGCAACATTCGATCCGCAACTGGTAAAACGGTTTGGCGAGATAGCATCGAAAGAATACAGGGCATTAGGAATAACAACAGCTTTATCTCCCCAGATCGATATGGGTACTGAACCACGGTGGTATCGTATCAGCATGACTTTTGGAGAAAGCCCCGAACTATCCCGGGATATGGGGCGGGCTTACATAGACGGTTTCCAGACATCAGAAGGTGATGCTGAAATTTCCGGAGGATGGGGATATGAAAGTGTGAATGCCATGGCGAAACACTGGCCTGGCGGTGGTAT
>DAMCDT010000326.1:0-4078 GCA_032058265.1 Tannerellaceae bacterium | reverse complement strand
TCACCTACTACACAATATCCGCCATTGATGGTAATATACCCGTCAAACTGTAAATCGCCTAAATTATTGATAGATTTTGAATGACGCCCCGTCGCAATAAATACCTTTATACCTTTTTCCTTTAATAAAGAAAGAGCCTCAATTGTAGATTGAGGAACTACATGTGTATTGAAACTGACGAGCGTACCGTCAATATCGAAGAAAATTGCTTTTACCATACCTATTAAAACTTTCAGCAAAGGTACTCAATAATAGTTATACGTAATGAAAAAGCGCGATGCATAACACCGCGCTTTATACTATAATAAGCTTACTATTTAACTACTAAATACTTAATCTTGCTCAACACCCCATTGTTGTTTAGCCAGACGTTTGTAGTTGTTATATCTCCATTTTGCATTTTCCTTGGCAGAAGCAAATAACTCAGCCGCTTCAGCAGGATATTGTTTCATTACGGAAGAGAATCGTACTTCACCTTTCAGGAATCCTTCAAATTTATCCCAATCCGGTTCTTTACTATCTAAAGTGAATGGATTCTTTCCTTCTGCTTCCAGTGCAGGATTATAACGCCACAAGTGCCAGTATCCACAAGCAACGGCATCAGCTTCCTCTTGTTGGCTCTTACCCATACCGGCTCTTATACCATGAGCAATACAAGGAGCGTAAGCAATAATGATAGATGGACCGTTATATGCTTCTGCTTCACGGATGGCTTTCAATGTTTGTGCCTGGTCAGCACCCATAGCGATCTGTGCAACATATACATAACCATAAGTAGAGGCTATCAAACCAAGGTCTTTCTTACGGATACGTTTTCCCGCTGCGGCAAATTTAGCAATAGCGCCTACCGGAGTAGATTTTGAAGACTGTCCTCCTGTATTTGAATATACTTCTGTATCAACAACCAAGATATTAACATCACGTCCTGAAGCAAGTACATGGTCCAATCCACCGAAGCCTATATCATAAGCAGCTCCGTCACCACCAATAATCCATTGAGATTGTTTGATAAGGTATTTGCTTAATGATGCAATTTCCTTACAGATGTCACAATTGTCAGCATTTGCTTTAACCAAAGGAGTGATCTTTGCTTCCAATTCTACAGTTTTAGCAGCATCGTTCTTATTGGCTATCCATTCTTCGAAAAGTTCTTTTCCACCGGCAGGACAATCTTTCTCCATCGCTTGTTTCATCAATTTTTCCAGTCGTTCGCGCATAGCATCAACTGCCATACTCATACCCATACCATATTCTGCAAAGTCTTCAAACAATGAATTCGCCCAAGCCGGACCACGACCATTCTCACCTTTTGTATAAGGAGTAGAAGGAACTGATCCCGAATATATAGAAGAACAACCAGTAGCATTTGCAATCATCTGACGTTCACCAAATAATTGAGTCAACAGTTTAACATAAGGAGTTTCACCACAACCAGAACATGCACCGGAGAATTCGAACAACGGAGTAGCAAACTGTGAATTTTTAACATTGGCGTTGATATTTACCAAATGTTGTTTGCTCTTCACTTCCTCAGCACAATATTCCCATGCCGGAACTTCCGGCAACTGACTTTCCAAAGTAACCATATCAAGTGCTTTGCCCTGTTTATTACCCGGACAAATATCTGCACAGTTACCACAACCTAAACAGTCGAGAACAGATACTTGGATACGGAATTTCATTCCTTCGAATTGCTTTCCTGTTGCTTTCAGCATATCAGTAAACGGAGCTTTTGCTTGTTCCGCTTCATCCAAAACGAACGGACGGATAGAAGCATGAGGACAAACATACGCACACTTATTACACTGGATACAGTTTTCAGACTTCCATACAGGGACATGAGCAGCTACGCCGCGTTTTTCATATTTAGCCGTTCCTTGTTGCCATGTACCATCCTCTATACCTACAAATGTAGAAACCGGAAGCAAATCACCGTCTTGTGCATTAATGACATTTACTACTTTCTCAATAAATTCGGGTTGTTTCTTCTTATCGTTTTCATCATCCGGAAGATTAGCCCATTCCGGTTTTACCGTTAATTGCTGGTAAGCACCGCCTTGATCTACAGCTGCATAATTCTTGTTTACAATATCTTCGCCCTTATTTCCGTAGGATTTAACGATGAATTTCTTCATTTGCTCAATAGCCAGATCAACAGGAATTACCTTAGTAATACGGAAGAATGCTGATTGCAGGATTGTATTGGTACGGTTACCCAAACCAATTTCTTCAGCAATCTTTGTTGCATTTATGTAAAATACAGTGATATTCTTTTGTGCGAAATAACGTTTTATCTTATTCGGAAGATGCTTTTCCAGTTCTTCTGCATTCCAGATAGTATTTAAAAGGAATGTACCGTTTTGACGTAAACCGCGCAATACATCATACATTCTGAGGTAAGCCTGAACATGGCAAGCCACAAAATTAGGTGTATTAACAAGATAGGTTGAACGGATCGGATCATCACCAAAACGAAGGTGCGAACAGGTGAAACCACCTGATTTCTTTGAATCGTATGAGAAATAAGCCTGGCAATACTTATCTGTATTATCACCAATAATCTTAATGGAGTTCTTGTTAGCTCCTACCGTACCATCAGCTCCCAATCCGTAGAACTTAGCTTCAAACATACCGTCGCCACCCATTGCTATCTCTTCCTGTTGAGGAAGTGAAGTAAAGGTTACATCATCGACGATACCAATCGTAAACTGGTTCTTTGGCATGGGTAACGATAAGTTTTCATATACAGCGAGTATTTGGGCAGGAGTGGTATCTTTTGAAGATAACCCATAACGTCCGCCTACGATTAACGGGGCATTTTCTTTGCCATAGTAAACGTCTTTAACGTCCATATACAAAGGTTCGCCGTTAGCTCCCGGTTCTTTTGTGCGGTCTAATACAGCAATACGTTTTGCTGACTTAGGCATAGCAGCTAAGAAATGTTTTGCCGAGAACGGACGATATAAATGAACAGCTAATAGACCAACTTTCTCTCCTTTAGCAGTTAAGTGGTCGATTGTTTCGCGTATAGCTTCCGTTACCGAACCCATAGCAATGATCACACGGTCGGCATCTTCTGCGCCATAGTAATCAAATAGGCCATATTTGCGTCCTGTGATAGCAGACAGCTCGTTCATATATTCTTCAACGATAGCAGGAACTGCTTCGTAATATTTATTGGATGATTCCCTGTGCTGGAAGAAAGCATCCGGATTTTCAGCCATTCCACGAGCTACCGGGCTTTCAGGATTCAATGCACGCTGGCGGAATTCTGCTAATGCTTTCTGGTCGATCAAATGTGCAACATCTTCATTCTCTAACGATTCGATCTTTTGTATTTCATGTGAAGTACGGAACCCATCAAAAAAGTTTACAAAAGGTACACGAGACTTAATGGTAACCAAATGAGAAACAGCAGATAAGTCCATTACTTCTTGCACGGAACCTTCTGCCAACATGGCAAATCCTGTCTGCCGACAGGCCATAACATCTTGATGGTCGCCGAAAATAGAAAGGGCATGTGAAGCAAGGGTACGGGCAGATACATGGAAAACACAAGGAAGTAATTCACCTGCAATTTTATACATATTCGGGATCATCAACAACAAACCTTGGGAGGCGGTATAAGTAGTTGTTAATGCTCCGGCTTGCAAAGAACCGTGAACTGCTCCGGCAGCTCCTCCTTCTGATTGCATTTCCTGTACTGATACAGTTTCGCCGAAAATATTTTTACGGCCGGCAGCAGCCCATTCGTCTACATATTCTGCCATGGTAGACGACGGAGTGATCGGATAAATCGCAGCTACTTCACTGAACATATATGAAATATGTGCAGCAGCCTGGTTCCCGTCACAGGTTAGAAATTTCTTCTTTTTCGTCATTTTTTAATAAATATTTAAGTAACACTAATTCAATTAATACAGAAAACCGAATAACCAGAGAGGAATAACATTCCCCTCTCCTACTTCCAGTTTATCTACAGCATAATACAATTCAGAATTATTTCTCAAACGATTCGATTCTTCAATCCTGAAATTATATGTTCCATCTATCATGAAATGTGCGTTTTTAGCACCAA
>DAMCDT010000325.1:0-4166 GCA_032058265.1 Tannerellaceae bacterium | reverse complement strand
CAAACGTAAGTACGGAACCACAAATAAGCGGTTGGCCGAAGTGGTTTCCGAAAGTAGATGCTCCGTTCGATGCTTTTATTAATATCTGTTCAGGCGTTTGGTATAGCCATTTCCTCGGATCAAGCACTTCCTCCCATTCACGAGCGCCTTCCGTACGAGGGTAAGAAGTCATGTAAACAGCCGTACCAGCGATCGGAAGAGATGCTTTCCCTCCGCCTAAACGGTCGCGTATCTCTCCTCCCGTACCGGTAGCCGCCCCGTTAAAAGGCTCTACTGTTGTGGGGAAGTTATGTGTTTCAGCTTTTAAAGAGATTACTGTTTTGATATCTTTTACAGCGAAAAAGTCCGGTTTGTCTCCACTAAGCGGAGCAAATTGTTCAACCGTCGGCCCTTCGTTGAAAGCCACATTGTCTTTATAAGCTGATACCAGCTTGTTGGGATTGACTGCCGAAGTCTTTTTGATCAGGTTGAAAAGAGAACTCTCTTTCTCTTCTCCATCAATCACAAACATTCCCCCAAATATCTTATGGCGGCAATGCTCTGAATTCACCTGTGCAAATCCATACACTTCGCTATCGGTCAATTTACGTTCCAGCTTTTCGCTGATCTCATTCAGGTAAGAAACTTCATCATCGCTAAGAGCCAATCCTTCTTGCAGGTTGTAAGCCTCAATATCGTCTATATAAATAACCGGTTCCGGTTGCTTTTTTATAGCAAATATTTGTTGGTCTAATCCGTTATAAACCCGCTGCAACATGGGGTCGTGTTCCGCACTTTCGGAATCCACCGGGAAATATTCTTCAATACGGGTAATGCCGGTGATCCCCATGTTTTGAGTGATTTCAACTGCATTCGTACTCCATGGAGTGATCATTTCACGGCGAGGCCCTATAAACCAACCCTTAAGCGTTTCTTCCTGTACGGGAGTCGCTTCACTGAATAACCAAACAAGTTTCTGAATATTTTCGGGAGAGAAAGTTTGTGCAGCCTCTACAGCCAACACTGTCTTAGATGAAGACCTGAAAAATTGAATCATATTATCGATAATTTGATAAATCAAATAAGTATAAGCGTTCTATCTTAGAATTATGATACAAAGATAATCAGAATAAAGCAATAATATATCACCTTATAACACTAATTATAGATACCTCCGGGATACGTGAATATCTATTAATTCTCCTATTAAGAAGTAGTGAAGCGCAAGCCGCCTTTTATTATTTTCCTCTTTAATTACTGATCTTTTCACCCGGGTGATCTAAGTGACTCACCCAGGTGATTCAAGTGGCTCACCCGGGTGAAACAGTTGGATCACCTGGGTGAAAAGATTAAAATATCATATCTTATCTCTTCATACTACACGACCAAATGCCTAATTAAATATGATCTTATAGTTAAAGTTCGGCCAATTGCCACAGTTTGAAATATAAACCTTTTTCGGTAGATGGAAGTATAATGCATTTATAAAATAGGTACATTTGTAGAAAACTAAATCAAAAATTATATGAATAAAACATTTATCTTTTCTTTTCTATTGCTAATCGGGAGCCTCTCTGCTGCACAAGCTGCCAATGAAGCGCGGTTACTACGTTTTCCAACTACGAATGGAAATGAAGTTGTTTTTACATACGCAGGCGACCTGTATAAGGCATCTATCAACGGAGGAGAAGCCAAACGGCTTACTTCCCATGTGGGATATGAAATGTTTCCCCGTTTTTCTCCAGATGGAAAAACGGTGGCTTTTACCGGGCAATACGATGGTAATACGGAAGTATATACGATTCCTGTAGAAGGAGGTGAGCCTTTAAGGGTAACTTATACGGCGACTAATGCACGTGACGACCTGGGTGACCGGATGGGTCCTAACAATATAGTGATGACATGGACACCTGACGGGAAAAATATTGTGTACCGCAACCGTATCAGCAGTAGCTTCGACGGGAAATTATATCATGTTAATAAAGAAGGAGGCTTGTCGGAAGTGATACCGTTGCCCGAAGGTGGTTTTTGTAGTTATTCTCCTGATGGAAAAAAACTGGCATACAACCGGGTAATGCGTGAGTTCCGTACCTGGAAATATTACAAAGGAGGTATGGCTGACGATGTATGGATCTATGATCCGGCTAAGAAGTCGGTTGAGAATATCACGAATAATCCGGCACAAGACATCATGCCTATGTGGGCAGGCGACAATATCTTTTTTATTTCCGACCGTGACCGTACAATGAATATATTTGTATATAACACCGTAACGAAGCAAACGGAAAAGGTTACCAGCTTCGCGGAATATGATGTTAAGTTTCCGAGCATACACGGGAATACCATTGTTTTTGAAAATGGAGGATACCTGTATAAGATGGACGTGGCCAACCGTGATCCGCAAAAAATAAATATTACCCTTTCATCGGACAATATTTATGCGCGAAGTGAAATAAAGAACGGAGCCAATTACGTTACGGCAGCCAGCTTGTCGCCCGACGGTGAACGTTTAACGATAACAGCCCGCGGGGAGGTGTTCGACCTTCCGGCCGATAAAGGGGTAACCCGTAACATTACACGTACTCCGGGCGCACATGAACGGGATGCGCAATGGTCGCCCGACGGCAAGTATATCGCTTATATTTCTGATGCCACCGGAGAAACAGAGCTTTACCTGCAAGATATTAATGGCGGAGAGCCTGTTCAACTAACCAAAAACAACGATACGTATATCCGTAGTTTTGAATGGAGTCCGAATGCCAAGAAGATTGTTTATACCGACCGCAAGAACCGGGTAAATCTATTGGATATAGCGTCCAAACAAGTGACGCTTGTCCTGCAGGACCCTGTCAGTGAAATCCGCAGCGTTACATTCTCTCCTGATAATAACTGGCTGACATATCCACGCATAGCTGAAAACGATTACAGCATTATTTATGTCTATAATATTGCTTCCAGGAAAGAGTATCCTGTTACTGATAAATGGTATTCTTCGTATTCTCCGGTATTCAGCAGGGATGGGAAATATCTCGTTTTCACTTCTGCCCGTGACTTTAATCCAACCTATGGTTCGTTGGAATGGAACCATACCTATAATAATATGAATGGTGTATACCTGGCATTATTATCAAAAAGCACTCCTTCCCCATTCATGCAAAAAGATGCGGAGGTAAATGCCGAAAAGAAAAAGGAAGCTAAAAAGGATTCGTTGACCGTTTTTGACGAAGATGGCATCCTCGACCGTATTATTAAACTACCGATTGCCGGAGGCAGGTATGGCAACTTCTATTGTGATGGCGAAAAGGTTTTTTATAGTTCAAAGGGTAATACCAAATTTTATGATCTAAAAAAGCAAAAAGAAGAAGATGTAGCGGAAGGAGCGTCTATGTGGGTTGAACCGGGTGGTAAGAAAGCCATTTTTATGAAAGGACGTTCCCTATTCTATGTTACGAATATCCCTTCCGGAAAGGTCGATCTCAAAGAGCCGGTAAACGTAAACAACATGAAGATAACTACCGACTATCCGAAAGAATGGGCACAGATATTCAATGAAGGATGGCGTGCCATGCGGGATGGCTTCTATGTAGAAAATATGCATGGGGTAGATTGGAAAGCCATGAAGAGGAAGTATGAAGTGTTAGTTCCCTACGTTAAAAACCGTTTGGATCTTAATTATGTGATAGGGGAAATGATCGGTGAACTTAATTGTGGACATGCGTAT
This sequence comes from Tannerellaceae bacterium, assembly GCA_032058265.1. Lineage (GTDB taxonomy): Bacteria > Bacteroidota > Bacteroidia > Bacteroidales > Tannerellaceae > DFXE01. The sequence continues at coordinate 466 of DAMCDT010000325.1, read as the reverse complement.
ATCTCGACAGGGGAAATGGAACGCCCCGAACGTATACAGTTAGGACTGCTGGGCGCTGAGATATCCCGTGACGCAAGCAGTGGTTTCTTCCGGTTAGAGAAAATATTACCCGGAGCGTCGTGGAGTAGAGACCTCCGTTCACCATTAACAGAGCCGGGCATTGAAGCAAAAGCCGGTGAATACATAGTTGCAATCGATGGTGTGCCGACCAATAGCGTAAAAGATATGTACACTTTATTAGTAGGCAAAGCAAATATCCCAACTGAAATATCACTGAATACCAAAGCCCAATTGGCAGGAGCCAGAAAGATAGTGATCAGTCCGTTGTCAGAAGAATACTCTTTGTATCATTATAACTGGATTCAGGATAACATTAAGAAAGTGGATAAGGCAACCAATGGTAAGGTAGGCTATATTTATATTCCTGATATGGGTGTGGAAGGATTGAATGAATTCTCCCGTTATT
>DAMCDT010000324.1:0-4193 GCA_032058265.1 Tannerellaceae bacterium | reverse complement strand
AGGTGATGGATGCACTTATGAGTTGTATCATAATGATTATAACACTCATCCGGAGAAAAAGCATATTGTTGATATTTGTATCCCTGTGAAACCTTTATAAGATTGATTTAGACTAAGGAGATACGGACAAATAGAATGTCTTTGTATCTCCTTGTTATTATATTAAAACTTTTCTTTTCTTTCGAATTTACCCTCTTTGGTATAGTATTTCCAGGTTCCTTTCGGACGGTTATTGACGTATTTACCCCTTACCTTTAAGGTTCCTTCTTCATAATATTCACGATAGCGTCCGTGCAGTTTTCCCTCTTTTACTTCGGCTTCGCTTTTTAATTCTCCTTCGGGATAAAATTCACGCAAAATATTTCCCTGAAACTTTTCCACATAAAAACGTTCTAATTCGGAAAGAAGTTCTTTTTCTGTTTCGGCATTTTCATCCATTTCCTGGTCGGCTTTATCTACTGCGTCCGAATCGGTTGTGGTTTTTGATTCTGACTCATAAAGAGAATATTCCATTAGATAATGTAAAGAGGCTGATTGGTCTTCATTGATAATTTGCAGACTCCAATGGGGAAAAGAATAGAATATATTTTTATCCGATTGCAGGTCATTCCAGGTTTGTGTATTCATCATATATTGTAACTGGGGATAAAATTTATGGATATCCGTAAACATGAACAGCGTAGAGGTTGAATTGAAATTAGCATAAGCTTTCTTAAACCCGGAATCATTCTTCAACAGGTTCTTTTGCTCGTAATCTTCTATAAAAGAGAGTAAGGTCGATGGTTTATTGCTAAAAACCACATAATCGTCGATATATGTGTAATAAGGCTTTTCAAACTTATCAAATATTCCTCCGAAGAACAAACGGAAAAAGCCTTTCATCTCTACATAATTTACTTCAAACCCTTTATAAGTGACGGTTTTAATGCTGATAGGCGTTTTCTTTTTGATCCGCTTTTCAATATAATCCATCTGCTTTTGGGCTTCTTTTATGTCTTTTGCTCCTACTGCCAGTATCAATTCGGGGTCACGTCCTAGTAATCCGGCTTCTGATTGAGAAAGCGCAAACTCTCCCGACATCCATCCCAGGAAATGCTCTTCCAGTGAGATATCAAAATACTTTTCAATCCGTTGACGGGAGTCGCTGTACGATTTATACATTTGTTGATTTTCTGTGGAGAGCACGTGTTCTAATTCTTTTACGAATGTAAGAGGGTTCTTCAGGCTTATATTTGTATAAAGAGCTGTTCGTCCGGACATTATTTCGTGCGCTTTCATCTTTCTTGTACCGGATTTGAGAAGAGCGGCAACGTATGGATCAGCAGTATCTTTGCGCAACGTATATCCTTTCATTTCCATTTTCTCTTTATTCATATTTAGATAAAGCCCGGCAAAATCCATCGAGTTGGAGAAAGCATCAAGGTATTCGTTTTTACCTTCAAGGTAAATAGACATAAACTGAGGCAGGTTGGTGTAGTTAATAAATACCCTGTATAAACCTTTGCCTGCAACCATCTTTTCAGCTTCAATAAAAGCAGGGTTGAGTCCTATATCAGGAGTTTCGCGGGTATCGATAGCCGCTTCAACCAATTTTGAGGTGTACGATGCTATAAAATGATTATCAACAAATGCCGTGTAGAGAATATCACGGGTTACAGGATCACGTAATTCAAGAATATTGATTTGATGATAGGTTCGCTGAGTGACTGTAAAGTCAGTCATTTTCAGGATAACTTCCATCTGGTCTTTCAACATATTTAGTTTTGACACTTTTTGCATATCCAGCACAATTAGAAAGTCCCAATCCCGTGCGCGTGTCTTGTGGACGGATACAAGCATGTCCCTTTTCCCAACGAGGGAAAGAAGCTTGTCATTACTTTGGATAATCGAATCGAGTGTTTCCACATTTTGGGTGATATCCTTGAAAGCCTTTGCATTTTTCAGTTTTTTCCATGAATCACTCTTACTGAATGTTTTCCAGTCATCAACAGGGTGGGATGATTGAATTATAAAGGCAGCATCGTTAGGTATCAGGTAAATCTGCTGAATATGCCTGTCCGGAGAAATATATATATCTCCCAAGGAATATAGAAGATAGATCCCCAAAGCTATACCAATCACAATAAATACTTTACTGGCCAGGCCGGATGTTTTATTCTTTTTTCCATCAGATAATTCCGGCAGTGGATTTATCTCCTGCTGAGGATTTAAAGGATCTTCCATATCAGAGTTTGTCATATATTAAATTAAAGCTGTTAGCAGGAGATAAAATTAAACAGAATATTTGATTTCTTTTGTTATATGATATTATCATACTCTTAAAAAAGAAAAAGGAAGGATTAATTCCTGCCCCTTCATACAATTGCACTACTTGATTAAAACGGCCTAAAGATAATACCTGTCCCTCCGCTGGCAGCTTGTTTGATATTTAACTGCGTTTCCGAAGTGACTTCAATTTCCTCTATTATTACAGGATATGGATTGTTAAGCATCATCCCCGTCCCTGAATATTTTTGCTTTGTAAGTTTTTCCATTATCTAAGAAAGATAAAGGGATTGCTAATGTACGTTCATTTTTATTGGCAATACTTCCTAAAAACCAATTATCGCTTTCCCTGTCCTTGCGGGCAATAGTCACATTTTCGCCGATTGCCGCTTCCGCGACAACTGTTTTCGACCAATTGGTGGGACATGATGTTGTAAATTCAAACTCTGGTCTTTTTCATAATTTTCAATCATATCTGAAGCCATTTGTAACGGACTAAAAATAATGACACTCAATGCCAATTGTTTAGCAATGGATGTTTGTACACGGGTATTAGGATATACCGGATTATTTAAATTAAATGTACTCGGCGTAAAGTCCATAGGACCGGCTAATCCACGTGTAAAGGGGATAATGGTCGTATGCTCAGGTAAGTTTCCTCCGTCGGCAGACCAGGCATCATATTCTTGTCCCCTGACGCCTTCTTGTGTCATCAGGTTAGGATAAGTACGTTGCAGTCCGGTTGGGATAACCGGTTCATGGTTATCGATCATAATACGGTATTTGGCCGCAGTTTCTATTACTTTCCGGTAATGACGCACTCCATACTGGCTGCTGTGCCGTTCTTTTTTATCAAGTAATGGATTGACGTATCCTGTCTTTACCACATTGATACCATATTTTTGATAGAGTGAAAAGGCCGAGTCGAGTTGGTTTTCATAATTAATGGTCGAACCGCCTGTTTCATGATGGCCGATAAGATGTGTATTCTTAATGGTCGCGTATTTGGACAGTTCATCCAGGTCAAAATCCGGATACGGTTTCGTAAAACTAAATTTATCACCATTAGCTCTCCAATCGCCATCCCAACCATAATTCCATCCTTCGACCAATACTCCTGAAAAATTATGTTTAGCGGCGAAATCCAGATACCTTTTTGTGTTTTCAGTCGTTGCTCCGTGTTTCGGGCCTTGTCCCCAGGTATATTTTTCCATGTGCATGCCCACCAGATGCCTATATATCTACCCGGTTGTATCCATGAAGTATCATCAATCTTGTTGGGTTCGTTCAGGTTTTTTTGTCCGGGAAAATGGTAACGGAAGCCGATACCATCATCAAAAACCCTGAAGGTAACAGATAAAGAACGCTGTAAATCAGTATCTTCTTTTACATTTATACCTTTAGTTGGTTATAAGTGTTTTCAACTGTGATTTCTTCTCCCCATACCTGCTCCCAACTCTCACAGAAAGAAGATTCTTCAATAGTTTCTATCCGGAAATTATTATAAGATGCTCCTTCTTTCAATTCAAAGCCTAAGAGTGATTTGCCTATCAGCGGATCATTCTTTAGATTAACTTTGTAATACAGTTTTCCTTCTTCTAAAAGAACTTCTAAACGGATGTTTCCATCGGGAGAACTGATTGTAATTGGTTCATTTTCCTTGCATCCCTGAAGTGTAAACAAGAAGACCAGGACCGTAATGCAAATAAGTTTATTCATAACGCTTTATTTTCCGGATTATTTATATTCTTGATCAGTATCCAATGCCGGCTCGTCATTACCCCAACCCATAGTAAAAAACAGTAAAGCAAATACTATTAAATATGTTTGCAGATATGTCATAAAGATCATATTGATTACTGAAAAAGTATAAGGGGCTGTCCAAAAAGTTGGATAGCCCCTTTAGTATTTGGTTATTTCGTTAAGAA
>DAMCDT010000323.1:0-4239 GCA_032058265.1 Tannerellaceae bacterium | reverse complement strand
TTTTTCACTACGCAAACGTGATTCAAGCGATCATGCGGGAGTTTTGGTACAATATGCCAACGGAGCCATGATGAATTACGGAGGGAATGTATATAATTATGGATCTACAGCGCTGGATACATTCTTCTGTATGAATGGTACAGTACAACTTGGCGGTGGAATGCTCTCGATTAAGTATGGATCACCGGCCGGTTTCCCTAAACCCAAAGATATACCTCAGCCTGAGCAAGTACCCTTAAGAGAACGCAATCAGGAAGGTGATGGTGCAGCAGAACAACTTCGCCATTTTGCTAAAGTTATGGATGGTAAGGCAAAACCATTCCCTGACGGTTATATTGGACGACAAGTAGTTCAGGTTATGCAGGCATCCTTAATTTCTGCCCTGGAAAGGAGAGTTATTGATGTGAAGGAACTGGGATAATAGGCTTGAGTACAAACTCATTTATACGATGATAGTATTTGGCATAGAGCTCAAATAAAATTATTGTTAATCCTAAATTAAAATCTGCTTTTATGAAAAACCAAGTTTTTAAACGTTTCTATGCGTTTTTATTATTGTTCTCATTAGTTCATTGGGTAGCTATTGCAGAAATAGGCTCCGGCCCTTCTCCGACACAGGCGAAAACAGTTGCCGGAACAGTTATTGATGCAGAATCGAAAGAACCTCTTATCGGAGCTACAATTATTGTAAAAGGAACTTCTGTTGGTACAGTTACCGATATTGATGGAAAATACGCTCTTCAGGTAGATGGGGCAAATGCAATTATTACAGCTTCATACGTTGGTTTTTCCACTGTTGAAGAAACCGTAGGTAATCGTTCCATTATTGATTTTGAATTAAGGCATTCCGAATCATTGGCTTTAGATGAAGTTGTTGTTGTCGGTTATGGCGTTCAAAAGAAAGCGAATGTTGTTGGATCTGTTACAACTTTGCAAGGTTCAGAAATAAAATCTATTCCGGCTACTTCTGTAACGAATACTCTTGCCGGGCGTTTACCTGGAGTTGTAGCAATACAAAAAAATGGTGAACCCGGTAATTTAGGGTCTCGCTTGTTAGTTAGGGGACGTACAACGTTAGGAGATGATGGAAAGACAGGCCCTTTAGTTGTAATTGATGGTGTACAAGGGCGCTCTATCGATGAAATAGATCCTAATGATGTAGCTTCAGTTTCTGTTTTAAAGGATGCTTCTGCAGCAATTTACGGTGCACAAGCTGCAAATGGTGTAATATTGATAACTACTAAAAATGGAGAATCCAGAGTAAGGCCACGATTGAATTACAATTTCTATCAAGGTTTTATGACTCCTACAAAGATTCCGGAAATGGCAAGCGCCGCGGAATACGCTACGATGCTTTCTGAATATCAGGAATATAAAGGATCCACCCGTACGTATACAGATGAGGATATTGAATTGTTCAGAAGTGGAATAGACCCGTGGGAACATCCGAATACCGATTGGTATGACGAACTTATAAAAAAGTGGACTATCACTTCGAGGCATAATCTGACGGTAGATGGTGGTTTCAAAGGGATGACTTATTATTTATCTCTTGGCTATAAAAAAGATGATGCAATTTATAAACAATCATCGACCAGTTACGACCAATATAATCTCCGTGCCAAAATGAATTTCCCGATAACCGATTGGTTACATGCTGATGTAAATACTGCTTATTTTGAAACACATCGTGAATATCCTTATCGTGGGGCAGGAGATATTATTGGAAGTGCTACACGTTTAGTACCGACAAGTCCTGCTTTTTGGCCTACTGGTGAACCGGGACCAGATGTTGAGTATGGAGACAATCCGGTTGTAACTTCATCTTTTGCCGGTGGAAAGAATGATCAGAAGAGATACCGTTCTCAAAACACTTTTAAAGTGAGTATCAAGCCTCCATTTATTAAAGGACTTTCCCTTAACGGTAGTTTTGATTACGATATTTCCAATTTTTATCGTAAAAGGTTCTATCATCCTTGGACATTGTATTTTCCCAACTGGTCAGAAGCTACCCGGGATCCGGTTACCGGTTTCATTACTTCCATGCCGCTAACACCAGCTTTGCGAAGTCCAAACACACTTAGTAGTACACAGAATGAAGAAGATTATGAGCGCACTATTTATAAAACATACAATTTCAATATAACATATTCCAGAAAGTTTGGGGATCATGATGTTTCTGCCTATGCAGGATATGAACAATATGAAACCAATGATAATTCCTTTGGAGGCTATCGGGAAGGATATATCTCAAATTTGATCCAAATAATGAATGCTGGTGCTGTTTTAAATCAGAGAACGTATGGTAAAGCCGGGCTCTATGCCCGTAAATCATTTATATTCCGAGCCAACTATTCTTTTAAGGAAAAATACCTTGTCGAGTTCCTCTTTCGCAGGGATGGTTCATTAAAATTCCCACCGGATAAACGTTGGGGTAACTTTCCCGGCTTCTTATTAGGATGGCGTGCTTCCGAAGAAACATTCTGGAAAGAAAATCTTTCTATTGTTAATTACTTTAAGTTAAGAGGTTCTTATGGAGTGATGGGGATGGACCCGGGAAGTGCTTATCAATATTTGAATAATTATTCTTTGGGAGATAATAAATATACGGGGATGGTCTTTGGAACAAATTCAGTTATTCAAAGTATTTTCTCTGCACCCAACATAGCTAACCCTTATATCACATGGGAAACACAAACCACTCAGAATATCGGATTTGAATCACAATTCGTAGATGGTATGTTTCATTTAAGCTTTGATTTATTTAAAAATAAACGTGATGATATTCTTGCTACAAGAAATGCCTCTGTTCCTAAATTTACCGGACTGTCATTGCCAAGTGAAAATATTGCACGTGTGGATAATAAGGGTTTTGAATTAGAAGCTGGTTTTCATAAAACTTTTAATTCTGATTGGCGAATAGATTTCGGAGGCAATTTCAATTTTAATAGAAATAAAGTTGTTTATAAAGATGAACCTGAGAGATCAGTACCCTGGCAACGGGAGACCGGACGGGCTTATGGCGTTAAATGGCTATATAAAGCAATCGGGATATTCAGAGATGAAGCACATGTAAATTCGTTACCGCATTGGAAAGGCGCCGGCCCCGGTGATATAATCTTTGAAGATGTAGATGTAGATGGCGAAATAACTGCCGATGATAGGATCTTACTTGATAAATCGGATGCTCCTGAGATCACGTATGGTATCAATATGGATGTTCGTTGGAAGAACTTCTCACTCTCTTTATTATTTCAGGGACAGGGTACTTATTACAAACAAAGTCTTTCAGATGATAGACGGGGGGAAGCCGGTAATTACTTTAAATGGATGTATAACGACCGCTGGACTACGGAAAACACCAATGCAAGTGTTCCCAGACCTTACAACAGGTCTGACCAATATTGGGGATGGGCAACCAATAATAGTACATACTGGTTTGATAACACGGCTTATTTAAGATTGAAAAATGTTGTAGTTGCTTATGATATTCCAACCCAATATTTCAAATCGTTAGGTATAACCCGGGCTACAATTAACTTGTCTGGCAATAATTTATTCTTGTTATATAGTGCTACGAAGAAGTTTGATCCAGAAGTAGACGGAACCGGATCCTACCCTCTGATGCGAACATTTGCCATTGGAGCAAACATAACTTTCTAATTCATTAAAAATTATTAGTCATGAAAAAGAATATTTTCATATATATTATTTCCGCAATACTGATTGGAAGTTCATGTACGGATGTATTAGACCAGCAATCGATAGATTCATTTACAGAAGACGTCGTATTCTCAGATCTAAAATTAGCAAACGCTTTTTTAGGTACATGCTATACGATGATTGGAAGCAAAAATACGGAAGGTCAGGCTAATGATGGAGTACTTGGCTTACACCGTGATATGCTTACTTCAGGAACAGATCATAGTTTAGGAACTTTTCGACCGGGTAATTATGTCCATCTGAAAGGCACTATGAGTCCCGACATGCTGGGATATTTTAATAATAACGCTCATGGAGGATGGTTAAAATGGGAAAATCTTTATTTTAATATACAGAACCTAAATATTTTTCTTTCTAAAATAGATGATGTACCAGCCCCGACACCATCGGATGAAGCATTTCGTACGCAGATGAAAGGGGAAGCTTATTTTATCCGGGCTTTAATGTACACTCACATTTTACTTACATATGGAGGAGCGGTTCTGTCTGATAGGCCTTATCAGATTAATGATGATT
>DAMCDT010000322.1:1854-4253 GCA_032058265.1 Tannerellaceae bacterium | reverse complement strand
TTCAAACAAAATAGAAGAAGATGAAGTGGCAACATCAAAATTATTTCCACCATCCATTAAAGAACCTGTGACTTCCAGTGAGAAACCTTCCACTTCGGCATACAATGCTGAAGGGATGTCTTCATATATAAAATGCCCTCCGTCTATTTGCACTTTCTTTAAATCAATGGCCGGGAGCGCTGTTGTATCGGACAGGACAGTTGAGTCTGCTTCGCTCTTGTAAATATCCCAGTTAGCCCGTCCGTCCGCATGTATGTATCCGTAGAAGTGAGGGTTTTCTAATATGACTTCCCTGATAGTAAGCTGATTTTTGAAAAGGTAATCAAGGGGTAGGACAGTTGCCGTTATTTGTGTAAAAGACAATAAAGAATCCTGTGGCAAGTGTAGAGTGCTGTCTTTGTATCCGATACTGTCGGCAATGGCATGGGATACCAATTTTCCTTCTACAATCTTAATGCCTAAGTGAGGATAGGTTTCGAAGAATGTCAGTTCAATCTTCTCACATTCGAAATGACCGGTAACGATTTTATTGATTTCCTTTTCAACAATGGGTGTTAATCTCTTAGGAGGAAGGATACCCCAATTAACTATACTGAAAGCAATGGCGGGAAGTATGATGAAAATAGTCAGTAGAGTTAAACCGATAATGATGAATATTTTCTTTTTGTTTTTCATATGAGTTAAGAAAAATGTACTACACAAAGTTAAGAATAAAACTATCCTAATTAAGTAAAACTTTTTTAATGTGTGTTATTATATGCAGTATTTGTTTTTACTTTGTAGGCTGTTTAAAGTTTATAGAAATGGATTGGGGGAATAATATTATCAATGCGTTACCGTGGGGGAAAACGATTACCCGCATGGAAGAGAAAGAAGTAGTTGCCGCTACGCTGGCATCGAAGGTAAACAATGGCGATATCATAGGAATAGGTTCGGGATCGACTTCTTATGTGACTTTACTGGCTATCGCAAAAAGAATGAAGGAAGAAAATCTTAAGATAAAAGCAATTCCTACTTCCATTGAAATAACCATTGCATGTGCACAGCTCGGCATTCCTGTTTCAAGTCTGACAGAGAATAAACCGGATTGGACTTTCGACGGGGCAGACGAGATAGACGCAAAAAAGAGCCTGATTAAAGGAAGGGGAGGAGCGATGTTTAAAGAAAAACTACTTATTAACTCAAGTCCGAAGACATATATCGTCGCGGATTCCTCTAAAATGGTTTCCCGTTTAGGCATAAAATTCCCGGTACCTGTGGAAGTCTTTCCCAATGCATTGACCTATGTCGACCAGGCTTTAAGGGAATTATCTCCCAGAGATATACAATTACGAATGGCAGATGGTAAAGATGGCCCTATTATAACGGAAAACGGAAACCTTATACTTGATGTATGGTTTGATGAAATACCGGATACGTTGGAAACATCCATTAAATCTATTACCGGTGTAATCGAAAGCGGATTATTTATAGGATATGATGTGGAGATACTAAATGTAGGGACTTTTGTGTAAATAATAACTGAATAATTGAATAACAGAATAATTATACTTGATTTATTCAGTTACTCAATTATTCAGTTATTCATATATATCCTTGTTCTTTTAATACTTTCATGTACACTTCTGAAAAATATTCATTATTCTTTTTTGTATAGCGTATATCTGTGAATACCTGTGCTAACGTCTCTTTATTATTTTCCTTCACATAGGCTTTGTTAACATCCAGCTCTTCTTTTGCTTTATATAGTTTACCGATTAATGAAGGAGTGTAATCCGTATATGTTTCATTGTGAATAATTGCTTCTAAAGGAAGCCTTTCGGGCTGTTCGGGTTGTTCTGCCGGCCAACCGACAGTTACGACAGTTACAGGAACTACCCGTTCAGGGAGTGAAAGCGCTTCGATTATCTTATCGGCATTATAAGTAGCAGTCCCTAAATAACAAATGCCTAATCCTTTTTCTTCTGCTGCCGTGCAAAAGGCTTGTGCAAATATAATAGCGTCTATCATGGCAGCAACAAATGTCTGGAAGTTGTCGAATCCGGCTTCCGCTTTACGCAACTCGGCCCATTTGACGAAACGGTTTGTATCCGCACAGAAAGTAAGGACAACGGGCGCCGTTGTTACCATCTTCTGGTTAAAATGAGCAGGCGCCATTTTCTCTTTGTTCGCCTGGTCATGGGTAATAACCACGCTGTACAATTGCATGTTACCGGTATTGGAAGCACGTGAAGCAATCTCTAATAATTCATTTAATAATGATTCGGGAATATCCTGATCAGTATATTGACGGACACTCCTTCTGTTTTTCATACTATCTAACAACATCATTTATCTGTTTATATCAGGCAAAATTATAAATATATCATCTATAAATCATCATTTAAAAGCTTATAATA
>DAMCDT010000322.1:0-1844 GCA_032058265.1 Tannerellaceae bacterium | reverse complement strand
TGAAAAGAAAACTTTTTCTTTTAACGGAGTGTTATATAAATAGAAGAGAGTAAGCAAATTATTTTTAAACCCTTAAAATGAAAATTATTTATGTTAAGTACAGAAGATAAGATCAATAGAAAAATAGATAAGATGATCGTTCAGGATGCAAGCACAGCGTGTGGTACTCCCGGACAATGTGAAGAAGCAAAAGAACAAGCATTCAAATTGCAGGAAGATTATAAAGAAGATTTGCAAATTACAGGTAAAGATAAAGTTGATCCATGTAGTATATAGTTTTTAAGGAGTTAGATTGTTTTAAAAGTCACGTATTATCATAGCATTTGATATACGTGACTTTCTTATTTGTAGCATTCCGAATTCATTATCTTTGTAAGCAACATTCCGAAAAATGATTATGATCATTTTATAAAACGACTGTGATAACTTTGTAGAATGATTATGATCATTTTGATATATTCTCTCAAAAATTAATTGAATGAAATTGAACAGGATTATTGCTAAGGAATAACATTATTTTTACTTTTGACAATTCTTTGGAACCAAGTGAACACAAATAATATAATAAAATGAAAAACATTAACTTTTTTATCTTCTTAATTGCAGTTAACTTCCTGTTTTCATGTTCGGAAACAAAAACAGTAGAAACGAAATCCGAGTACCCTATGTTCTGGACATGGATGGGTTATCATCCGGAAATGAATTTTGATTCAGCATGTATTATTATGAAAGAAACAGGTATCGATGGAGTCATGCTGAACGCTCCGACACCTGATGATTACAGGAAAGCTATACCCATTGCTCATAAATATGGAATTGAAGTATATGCTTGGTTGTGGACAATGAACCTGGAGCATGGACGGGATTCAATTGTAAAAGCCCATCCTGAATGGCTGAGCGTGAACCGGAAAGGGGAAAGCCTTGCCGATCATACGGCTTACGTAGGATATTATAAATTTATGTGTCCTGCCTTACCGGAAGTACGCCAGTATATAAAAGATAAGGTGAAAGCTTATTGCGAAGTGGAAGGACTGAATGGAATTGCCATAGATTACCATCGTTTTGTTGATGTGGTACTTCCTACTACTCTATGGCCTAAATACGGTATCGTACAGGATAAAGAATACCCTGAATGGGATTATGGTTACCATCCTGCTATGTTGAAGAAATTCCACGATTTACATGGATACGACCCCCGCGAACAGGAAGATCCTTCAACGGATGATATTTGGCTCCAATTCCGCTGTGACCAGATAACAGAAGTAGCCAATGAAATAGCCGATGTAGTACACTCTTACGGGAAGAAGATGGCGGCATCACCTTTCCCGACACCTGCCATGTCACGGCAAATGGTTCGCCAGGATTGGGGTAAATGGAATTTGGATATCGTTTTCCCGATGGTATACCATAACTTCTATACCGAAGATGTTTCATTTATTTCTGACTGTACTATTGAAAATGTAAAGACAAAGAATCCGGAAACGACTCTTTATTGTGGAATGATGGCCTCAAATAACCCTGAAATATTCGACCTTATGGATGCTGCATTAAATAACGGCGCGGAAGGTGTATCAATCTTTACGATCGGTAGTTTGAGAAATCCGGAAATCCGTGCGTCATTCAAAGCTTATGCTGATAGTGTGAGAAATCAACGAGCCAATTCTTCCGTTAATCCGGCAGCAACAGGAAGAACTACGGTCAATACCGATCCGTTTGAAATGCCTGGAGTAATGAAACTTATTAATAAAAGGATAGCAGAATACGTTAGTGAATCTCAAAAGAATGCTTCGGCGGTTGAGATCAATTTAAGTGATTATTCTTTGGCTGAAGAATATGGAGTTACC
>DAMCDT010000321.1:0-4282 GCA_032058265.1 Tannerellaceae bacterium | reverse complement strand
TCTAAATAGTCAATTTAATATGAAACTAAAAGTAGCCTTATTCTCTTTAGCCCGTACGACATTTAATATGCCTGATGCCGAAGAGAATTATATGAGATCGTGCGATATGCTTAACGATTTGTTTGATGAGTTTATCTATTCAAAAGAATTATTGACTTCTCCGGAAATGCTAAGTGATTTTGCGGACACAGTTATTCAACCGGATTTGGTCATTTATCAATGCAGTACATTTATTGGAGCTGATTTTATGACGGAAATAACCCGTCGCTTCTGTTGTCCGGTCGTTGTCTGGTCGGTAAAGGAACCATCCATAGGTGGCGGGCGTTTAAAACTGAATTCTTTAACAGGAGCTTTTTCAGCGGGGAATAACCTTTATTCGCAGGATATCAACTTCCGGTTCGTACGAGGTAATCCGGGAGAAAATAAGGTTGTCGAAAGTTTCAGAACGATTGGCGGAACATTAGAATTGATAAAGAAACTAAGGTCATTAGTCATAGGTGTTATAGGTTCTCAACCTGCCGGATTTGCTTTTGGGGCTATCGACCAATCGTTGTTAGCCAAAGTATTTGGAATCAGGATCGTTCAGACAGAAGCCGCTCAGATCATGCAGGATGCTTCCTCGATGCCGGCGGAAGATTATTCGGGGATGCTTACCGAACTGAAAAGCCGTTCCTTAGGATGGGAGAATATGCCGGAAGAGAATCTCGATAAATACGCCCGTTTACGTAAAGCTTATCAGAATTTTATAGATCGAAACGGAATAAAAGCCATAGCATCCCGGTGCTGGCCCGACTTCTTTACCGGATTTGGAGCACCGGTTTGTTCCGTTTTATCCATGCTGAACGATAATGGTATCCCTTCTTCCTGCGAAACGGATCTGGGAGGAGTTATTTCCATGTTTATAGCTTCCGAACTCACCGGAGGAGCTGTATACTTTGGAGATCCCGTGGCAATAGATGAAAGCTGCGACGGAATCGTTTTCTGGCATTGTGGAGCGGGGGCATCCTGTTTATCAAGGAAAAAAGAAGGTGCAAGGTTAGGTGTTCATCCCAATCGGAAGATAGGCCCTACCATGGAATTCGGATTAAAAGAAGGCGACGTAACGGTTATCCGCTTAGGTAAAGATAAAGAAAATGGCTTCCGGATGTTTACCATGAAAGGTAAGGCGTTGGACGAACCGCAGAAATTTTGGGGAACTTCTGTTGTCATAAGGCCGGAAGGTGGTAATTCAGCACAGAGGATATCCGAATTTGTGGAAGACGGATGGGAACCTCATTTCGTAGTGGCTTACGGAGATATTACAAAAGAACTGAAACTACTCAGCAACTATCTTCACATAGGACTGAACGAATATTAACGACTCTACAATTAAGGTATATGAACTACCAAACACTTAAGAAAATCAATGACCATATCCTTTTGAAAGAGATATACGACAGCTCTTTTAATCCGTATGGAAAGATAATAACAAACTATGACTTTACGGAATTAATTGAATCTGCGGAAAGAGATACTCAAATACCGGAAGAGGGAAATATCTATGTTGCGTCCGTTCCCGACTTTGAGAAATTTGCTGTAAAAGGAGATTTACAAAATAATTTTTACGGTGAAATGCCGATCCAGATTGGTTATTGTAACGGCGTGAATTCTACTCTAAACGGATTGGAATATCATAAAGGAAGCGAGATTAATATTGCAGTAACAGATATGGTCTTGATGTTAGGCAAGTTGCAGGATGTCTCCGATAACAAATACTACGCAGCAGATGTGGAAGTATTTTTCGTTCCTAAAGGAACAGCCCTGCAAATGTATGAAACAACCTTACATTTTAGTCCCTGCAAGACCTCCTCTTCCGGTTTTAAATGTATAGTGGTATTATTGGAAGGTACGAATACCACTTTGCAGAACATCTCTCCCTCAGACAGAAAAGATCCTTTACTCTTTGCCAGAAACAAGTGGCTGATAGCTCATCCGCAACGAACACCATTAATACAAAAAGGAGCTTATCCCGGTATTCAGGGAGATAATATTGAACTAAAAACAGAATAAACGAATGATGAGGGAATATAGGAAATTATATATGTGTTTTAATTAAATGATGAATATGGAAAAGGAAGAATATAAAAGATTAGAAGACAAAGCGAAAGAGATCAGGAAAATGACGATCGACTCGATTGGCTATTTAGGCGTAGGCCATATCGGAGGTGCTTTATCGGTTGTGGAAGTACTAACCATACTTTACTACAAGTATATGGATGTATCGAGCAACGATCCTAAGAAAAAAAACAGGGATAAACTGGTTTTATCCAAAGGCCATGCCGGACCGGCTCTTTACAGTGTACTGGCAGATAAAGGATTCTTTCCGAAAGAATGGCTGCATACGCTGAATAAAGAAGGGACGAACTTGCCAAGCCATTGCGATATGAACAGAACTCCCGGTATTGATATGACGACAGGTTCGTTAGGCCAGGGTATTTCGGCAGCTATCGGTATCGCTTTAGCTAATATCTTAGACAAGATAGATAAGAAGGTCTATCTCATTATAGGCGACGGCGAATCCAATGAAGGCCAGATATGGGAAGGCGCTATGGCAGCGGCTCATTACAAACTGAATAACCTGATCGCCTTTACGGATAATAATAAGATGCAGATAGACGGCTATGTCAATGATGTAATGAGTATTGAAGATCTGAACTCCAAATGGAACGCTTTCGGATGGTACGTACAACGTGTCAATGGTCACGACTTTAATGATATGGCTATGGCTATAGATCGTGCGCAAAAAGAAACCGCACGGCCTTCTATGATCATTTTAGATACGATAAAAGGTAAAGGAGCCTTTTTCGCGGAAAGAAAACTGGAGAACCATAACATGAATGTTGATTACGAAACAGCCAAAGAAGCCTGCCGGCTTTTAGATCAGGCTAACTAATACAAGAGATATTATGAATCAGAAAGAGATGAGAGCCGTATATGCTCAAACACTAATAGAGTTAGCGGAGAAAGATGACAGGATCGTACTTCTTGAGGCAGACCTTATGAAAGCTTCAGGAACGGGAGTCTTTAGCAAAGCGTTTCCCGAAAGAACGTTTAATATGGGGGTTGCTGAAGCCAATATGGTGGGCGTTGCCGCCGGTTTATCCGCAGGAGGTAAAATACCATTTGCCGATACGTTCGGCTGCTTTGCTTCCCGCCGAACATACGACCAGTTTTTTATATCCGCAAATTATGCGAAATTAAAAGTAAGACTGGTCGGAACAGACCCCGGTATATCTTCCGCTTTCAATGGCGGCACACACATGCCATTCGAAGATAGCGGGATAATGAGGAACATCCCTAAGCTGGTGGTCTTCGAACCCTCTGATCCAGTTTCTTTAGCCAAGCTGGTTGCCGAAAGCGCTTATTACGAAGGTAATACCTATATGCGCTTACACAGGAAACCCGCCCCTGTGCTCTATGATGAATCCGAAGATTTTGAATTAGGGAAAGGCAAGGTATTAAAAGACGGTTCGGATATCACGATCATGGCGAATGGTGTTATTCTGGTAAACGAAGCCCTTAAAGCCTGGCAAATACTTAAAGACCAAGGAATATCAGCAGCGATTATCGATATGCATACAATCAAACCGATAGATTCGGGCCTGGTAATTGAATATGCAAAGAAAAGCGGTGCAATAATAACATGTGAAAACCATCAGGTTATAAACGGCTTAGGCTCCGCGGTGGCAGAAGTTCTTTCTGAAAAGTACCCAACGCTTTTAAAAAGGATAGGAATAGAAGATGAATTCGGGGAAGTAGGAACCCAGGAATATCTGCAGGAAAGGTTTAAACTGACGGCCGGACATATCGTTGAAGAAGCGAAAGCATTGATCGCCCGTAAAAAAACAGAAAGAATCAAATGATATATATGCGATCCTTTCTCCGTGACATCGGCTTGGCACATTTGTGCCAATACAGTGGCACAGTAATGCCATAGGCATGGCACAGTTGTGCCAAGCCGGTGACACAATTTTCGGATAACTATAAGCTTAATAACAAATTAGACAAACTACTTAAAATGGAAAAGATAGTAATTGGAAGTACCCGCGCGGGACTGACTTTAAAGAAAGATTTAATAGCGTATTTGGAAAGTAAAGGTTTTCAGGTAGATGATGTAGGCATGAAGGAAGATGGCGAATTTGTACCTTATCATAAAGCTGCTGCCGCCGTAGCCGCCGCTGTCTCCGAAAAAAAGTATGAAAGAGGTATTATACTTTGTGGAACAGGTGCCGGAAGCGTTATT
>DAMCDT010000320.1:0-4302 GCA_032058265.1 Tannerellaceae bacterium | reverse complement strand
CTTAGTGGTATACTTTTCAATTACTAAGTGGACTACTTTTCAATTATATTATACACATAATGGGGCAAAATAAGGCAAACCTCTCTAATTTACAGCCACTTACTAATTATACTTAGTTTTGCCTACTTTTCGGAAGTCTTTTTATATATTTGGGTGTAAGCTTTTGCCATATTCTTATATGCCTTTCAACTCTTTTTTCATATATACTTATGTCTTCATCTGTTATTTCTTGTGCATAAATATTTATGGATAGAAAAGAGAGAAAGAGGGGCGGTAGTATTTTAGAAACGAATATTTTCATGAATATAGCCTTCTTTTGTTATGGTGAAAAGTAAATAACTTCGCTTGCCCAAATTTTCACATCCGTAATATATAATTCCATCATTGAATAAATCTTCTGCAGTATATGAATGATTATGGGCATGCAGACAGAATATAAGAGATGGAAACGATCTAATATATAAATGAAACACATTCTTTACATTATTATCAAATTGATCACTGCCTGGTGGGGCATGCATTACAACAACGGTTCGTTTATGAGATAAACTATCGGCTATTTCATGTTTGATAAACGTAAAATCAGGTACCGGATGTGAATAATCATATTCAATTGCGTTGGTATTTAAGCACACAAACTTTGTATCTCCTGCTATAAAAGAAAAATTCTCATTTCCATACAGTTTTCTGTAAACCATATCCCCATTTCCAATTATATCATGGTTGCCTATTAATGCTACGTATGGCATCTGTAATTTACGGAGGACATTATATGTCCATTCATATTCTTTTTTTAAACCAAAATCCGCTATATCGCCTCCGTGGATAATAAAATCCACCGAATCCTGCTGGTTAATATGACTCACAAACTTTTCCGTTTCATCGAGCGATCTTTGTGAATCTCCTATGAAAGCAAAACGGATCGTATCTTTATCTTGACAAATAGCTGTGATCCTTTCTATATTTTTCCGGTTCAGATCTGTTTCCGTGTCTGAACTAAGTCTGCCATCATAAGGATGATAGTCGATTAAATCACATGCGCCAAGGCAAAGCAGGAAGATGAAAGGATATATTCTTTTCAGCATAATGGTTACTTTTATTTACAAAATTAGAAACTATAAGAAGGACTGAAAGGTTTATATTTAGCTGAAAATGGTCATTAATGATACAGCATATACTCTAATCCTTAATATAATTATAATAATTGCTGAAAAATTTTTTGAAAAAGTTCAAATTCATCAATACCGCTTCAAATAGAAAAATACCTAGTAATGCACAGAAAGCACCCAGGATTACATCTATAATATAATGATGATATGAATATACGGCAGTAAACCAAATACCACACATAAATAAGGCCGCTGTGAATAATATGCCAAAGCCAGATCTACGTTTGATTGCATAGTAAAATACCACAACCAGATAGGCTGAATGTAAGGAAGGTACGGCCGCAAAAACATTAGAATTGCGTCCATATAGTGCATTAAATACAGGTATTCCAGTTAATAGGTCAAATCTTCCTAACCCTGCTGTATTACCTGGGGTATTGAGATTTACTTCAAAACCATAATTCATCACGTACCACGGTGGGGCGGCGGGGTGTATATAGTATCCTGTAAAACCAATCAGGTTCACAAACAGAAAGACCATTGCAAACCGAAGGTACATATTTCTTTCTTTTTTTAAATAAAGATATAACCCGAAAGCAATGGGAAGTGGTACCCATCCGAGATAAAAGATACCAGCAAGGAAGTCTACAAATGAATTATGATGTAAGGCAAAGTATTCACACAGGATCAACCTTTCTCCATCTACGTTAATACCAAATAGTTGTTTTTCCAGATTATATATTGGCTCAACATCTATTGAATTGACCATATAGTTAGGGTAGACACGCATCCAATCATAAGAAATACCAAATAAAACAAAAGGAAGCAATGCTACTGCTAATTTCCGTGTTTCCGGATTGATAAAATAAAGAATGAGAAAAAGACAGATCATTAAAGCATGTTCCATTCTGAGGCCTACAAAAAAAGCTGTCAGCAAACAAAAGAAGAATGTAATTCCTAATACTAGGATCGTCTCACGACGGGACGGTAAAGAAGTTGAAAAGTTCATTATTTATTTTTATCAAGTTCCTGTAAAACTTTGCGGCAATGGTTTAAGCGTCCGAAAGCTGTAATATTGGCAAAGACAGCAACAAATACAATAGGAATAATAAAGATCAATATTGGTTCGAAAATAGGAAAGGGCAGGAAAGAAACATACACCTCATAATCTCCCATAAAATGATAAAAAATACCACAAAGGATAGCGCCAACGCTGGTTATTACCACACGTTCCGGACGCTGCATAAATCCTCCTTTACATTCAATGCCCAGTCCTTCGGCCCTGGCACGTACGTAGCTGACCATCATGGAACCGATCAGAGCGATAAAAGCAAATAACGAACTAAAGAAATATCCTTGTAGGATTAAATAATAACAAATGCCGAAAAAGACGATTAGCTCACTATATCTGTCGAGTACGGAATCAAATAATGCTCCATACCGTGACGACATATTACCTATCCGGGCTACCTGTCCATCCATCATATCAAACAGACCGGCAAACAAAATAATCAAGCCACACCATCCGACATAGGTGAAATCACCCCGTTCTCCATACATAGCCGCATAAATGAACAAACAGCATGCCACCACATTGAAGAACAGTCCGATAGCCGTAACAGTATTCGGTGTCATACCTATTTTGATCATTCCATGAACAATAGGGTTTATTATCTTGTAAATAACTTGTTGAGCAAAGTCTCTACTTTTCATATTTCATAAATTTGCTAAAAAACTTTTTAAAGTCTGTGTCTCTGTAAACGAAATAACGGTGCATATTATAGTTCCATATAAAGCCGACAAACAAAGAAACGATTATTTTTGATAGAATAAATATATCATCAAAGAAGTTTCCGAATAGTTTTTCCAGCCATGTGATCTTACTTAAAAACTCTGTCAGTACATAAGTTCCATACGTATTAAAAAATATACTCCCTATCCATACTAAAGCATATTTTATAGCTACATGCCGTTTCTTAATCCCCTGCGCCTTAAATGTCCATTTATAATTGATGGCACAGTTAACAATTCCTCCACATACGGACCCGATAAATGTGGCGATTACATAATAGATATTGAAAACAATACCTAATATGACTGTTATGGTAATATCCGTTATACTGGCTAATTGGGAAGAAAACTGGGCTCTCAAAAACATGAAAACGCCTCCCTTCTCTGATATTGAATGTATCGTTCTTTTTAACCAATCAGCCATTTTGCAATCAATAATAATACTAAACTATAAATACCGGCAAGTATGTCATCCATCATAACGCCTACACCCCCCTTCAGGTTTTCCATATTACGGATACCTAAAGGCTTGAAAATATCAAACAAACGGAAAAGGACAAAGGCGGCGAGAGCGTAATAATAATTGCCGGCATCTACAGCCAAAAGAGATATCCATACGCCTACCATTTCATCTACTACTATACGTGAAGGGTCTTTTCCCCAGAAAGGTTCAAGAACGTTCGACGACCATATACCTAACATCGTAAACAAAAGAATCAGCGATATAGTCGTTATAAATAAATAGGAAGGAATGGTAAAAGATAAGATAAACCATATAATAGTGGCAACAATAGCGCCTGCCGTACCGGGTGCGAAAGGAGAATATCCCGATCCGAACCCCGAAGCAATGAGTTTATGAAAAAGTAAATTTTGTTTCATTCCTGGCATGGGCTATTGTTGATCTTGCTTATTCAATCGAGATAATCAAGGGTTGGTTCACCAATGATCTTACGAAGTGTATTTTTCAAAATAGTATGCTGTATAAACAAATCGTGTTCAGGTACACGGTCCGGAGCATGCATCGGGCTCTTGAAATAGAACGACAACCATGACTGTATACCATAAAATCCGCAGCGTTGGGCCAGATCGGAGAACAATACCAGGTCAAGACATAACGGAGCGGCCAGAATAGAATCGCGGCAAAGGAAGTCTACTTTCAATTGCATCGGATAACCCAGCCAGCCAATGATATCGATATTATCCCACCCTTCTTTGTTATCTTTACGGGGAGGATAATAATTTATACGAACTTTATGATAAACATTTCCATATAATTCAGGATAAGTTTCCGTTTGAAGAATTGAATCGATAACAGAAAGTTTACTAACTTCTTTTGTCTTGAAAGAACCCGGATCATCCAACACTTCACCGTCACGGTTACCTAATATATTGGTAGAGAACC
>DAMCDT010000319.1:0-4311 GCA_032058265.1 Tannerellaceae bacterium | reverse complement strand
GTATATAGAAAACTATACATTTGTATAAAGATAGGTTGAATTTAATATGAAGCGAATTTTTCTGATTGGCTATATGGGAGCCGGTAAAACAACAGTGGGACAGGATTTAGCGAAAAGATTGGGGCTTTCATTTATCGACCTGGATCATTACCTGGAAGCACGTTATCATAAAACTGTCAGCCAGATATTTTCAGAAAAAGGAGAAGAGGAATTCCGTAAACTTGAATGTAAAATGTTACGTGAAGTAGCAATGTTTGAAGATGTTTTAATATCGACAGGTGGTGGGCTCCCTTGTTTTTATGATAATATTTCATTTATGAATAAGAATGGTACTACTATTTATTTAAAAGTTTCAGCTGGTGAACTTGCTAAAAGGGTAGCTCTTACGAAACACACACGTCCGGTTTTAAAAGGAAGGTCTGGAAAAGAGTTGGAAAATTTTATTTCGAAAAATCTGCAGGAAAGAGATCCTTATTATAAACAAGCCTCGATAATCTTTGATGCGGAAGTTATGCTCACTGATAATGATGTTCAGGAGATATCTAAAGCATTGGGAAATATTCTTAAAGTTTAAATGAGCATGGAAGAAACAGAAGGAAAGCAATTTCAAAGAGCGTACATTCCACAAGAATTATTAATTGAGATCAGCAAAGTGAATAACCGCTTGCTTATAGGGATTCCTTGCGAAAAAAACGATAATGAAAGACGTTTAGCCTTATCGCCAGAGGCCGTAGATTTACTCACTGACGCCGGACATAATGTTTTAGTTGAGTCCGGAGCGGGTTTAGGAATTAATTATTCCGATAATCACTTTTCAGAAGCAGGGGCAGAGATTGTAAATACTCCTGAAGAAGTTTTCCAGGCAGATATTATTCTAAAAATACTTCCTCCCTTGCCTTCAGAGGTTGCTATGATGAAGCCGCGTACCACTGTGTTTTCGATGATTCAATTCAATCTATTTTCACAAGACGCCTATGAAGCCATGATGGCTAAGAAAATCAATGCGGTGAGTTATGAACTAATGGAAGATGAAAAAGGTAATTTCCCCATTTTAAATATAATTTCTGAAATTGAAGGTACTGCAGCTATCACTATTGCATCCGGATTGTTAAGTAATACTCAAGGCGGAAAAGGTGTTTTATTAGGAGGAATACCGGGAGTTGCTCCTACAGAAGTTATTGTCGTAGGTGCCGGAATTGCCGGAACAATCGCGGCACGTACGGCTTTGTGTATGGGAGCTACCGTAAAAATATTCGATAATGACCTAAATAAACTTCGTAAAGCTCATCAGGCATTGGGACAAACAGTTTTTACATCTAATTTTCATCCGAAAGTACTACATAATGCTTTCCATAGTGCGGATGTTGTGATAGGAGCCATGAGTTATATAAATGTGCATAGGCGATATTTGATAGCAGAAGACCTTATCCGTACAATGAAGCGGGGCGCCTTGATTATTGATTTACGTATAAACCAGGGAGGATGTTTTGAAACTACATGTTGCCTGACACCTTCCGATCCGGATATTTTCGAGCAATACGGCGTTCTTCATTATTGCAAACAAAACATAAGTAATTCGGTTGCCAGAACTACCTCTATGGCTTTCAGTAATGTCCTGGTATCAATATTGATGATGTTAGGTGATACAGGATCTTTTCAGGGCATGATTAAAGAAGATAAATGTTTCAGGGCAGGTGTTTATATGTATTCAGGAAAGCCAGTGAATAATTACGTCTCAAGCCACTTTAATATCCTTTCTAACAACCTCGATATTTATTTAGCGGCATTTTAATGTTAAAAATATTGTTTATAATATTAAATTACTAAATTTGTAGATTAACGAATTGTAAAAAAGCTCAATCTAATTAATTTTACTATGGCAGAACAAACTAAAGTGATTACTTTGGAAAAGGTTGTTGTCCGATTCTCAGGGGATTCGGGGGACGGCATGCAGTTAACCGGAACGATCTTTTCAAATTTGTCGGCTATTTTAGGGAATGAAATTTCGACTTTCCCCGATTTTCCGGCAGAAATACGTGCTCCGCAAGGATCACTGAGTGGTGTATCAGGATTTCAGGTACACTTAGGTTCCCGTAAAATCTTTACGCCAGGAGACAAAGCCGATGTCTTAGTTGCCATGAATCCGGCAGCTCTTAAAGTAAACGTCAACTATCTAAAACCACACGCAATTGTTATTATTGACACCGATTCTTTCCAAAAGAGCGATCTCGATAAAGCAAAATTTACTACGGATGATCCATTTGCCGAACTTGGATTAACGGGCGTACAAGTGGTAGCTGCTCCAATCTCTTCATTAGTAAAAGAGAGTTTGGCTGAATTTGGCCTTGATAATAAATCAGCCGTTCGATGTAAAAACATGTTTGCCCTTGGTCTGGTATGTTGGTTATTTGAACGCCCGCTTGAAGAAGCCATGCACATGCTTCAAAATAAGTTCTCCAAGAAACCTACCATTGCTAAAGCAAATATTAAGGCCCTTACTGATGGTTATAATTATGGTAATAATACACATGCTTCCGTATCCACATACCGGATTGAAAGTAAAAAAGCAGAACCAGGGTTTTATACGGATGTAAACGGCAATAAAGCGACTTCTTATGGTTTGATCGCTGCGGCAGAAAAAGCCGGAATGAAACTGTTTTTAGGTAGTTACCCGATCACACCGGCCACTGATATTTTACAGGAGCTTGCAGCACGTAAGGATTTAGGTGTAAAAGCGCTTCAATTTGAAGATGAGATTGCCGGTGTTTGTACTGCTATCGGCGCCAGTTTCGCCGGTTCATTAGCGGCAACTTCTACTTCAGGCCCTGGCCTGGCTTTGAAAAGTGAAGCTATTGGGTTAGCAGTAATTGCAGAACTACCTTTGGTTGTCGTTGATGTACAGCGTGGTGGTCCTTCTACCGGTTTACCGACTAAAAGTGAACAAACCGATTTGATGCAGGCATTATACGGTCGTAATGGTGAAAGTCCGTTGGTTGTAGTTGCAGCTTCTACTCCAACAGATTGTTTTGATGCTGCTTATTGGGCAGCTAAATTAGCTATTGAGCACATGACACCCGTTATTCTGCTTACTGACTCTTTCCTTGCCAATGGATCTTCTGCATGGAAATTACCTGACCTGGATAAATATCCAGCAATCAAACCGAAATACGCTACAGAATATAAAGGTGAAGAACCCTGGAAACCTTATCGCCGTGATCCGGAAACATTAGTACGTTATTGGGCAATACCTGGAATGGAAGGTTTCACCCATCGTATAGGTGGCCTTGAAAAGGATTATGATACAAGTGCTATTTCTACAGAACCCTATAACCATCAGAAGATGGTGATGACACGCCAGGCTAAAATAGATAAGATTGCAGACTATATTCCGGAATTGGAAGTTTTAGGAGATGCAGATGCCGATTTGCTGATAGTGGGTTGGGGAGGTACATACGGACATCTGTGTGAAGCGATGGAAACAATGCAAGAAAATGGTAAGAAAGTCGCTTTAGCTCACTTTAGATTTATCAGTCCGTTACCAAAGAATACCGCTGAGGTTCTTAATAAATATAAAAAAGTTGTTGTTGCAGAGCAAAACAATGGACAATTTGCCAATTACTTACGTAGTAAAGTCTCAGGATTTAATCCGTATAAATTTAACCGTGTAAAAGGTCAACCTTTTGTAGTGGCGCGGTTGGTGGAAGAATTTACAAAATTATTGGAGGCGTAGATTATGGAAAACGAAATAAAGTTTCAACCAAAAGATTATAAAAGTGACCAATATGTACGTTGGTGTCCCGGCTGTGGAGACCATGCCGTATTAAATTGCATACATAAAGCGATGGCCGAACAAGGAGTTAATCCTAAAGACATTGCTGTAATTTCAGGAATCGGGTGTTCGTCACGATTACCTTATTATATGAACTCGTACGGATTTCATACGATCCACGGACGTGGTGCTGCTATAGCAACCGGTGTGAAAACAGCCAATCCTGAATTGTCTGTTTGGTTAATGACAGGTGACGGAGATTGCCTCGCAATCGGAGGTAATCATTTTATTCATGCTGTACGGCGTAACATCGACATTAATATTGTGCTTTTCAATAATAAAATCTATGGTTTGACAAAGGGACAATATTCTCCTACTTCCGATCGTGGTTTTGTTACGAAAAGTTCTCCTTATGGTACAGTTGAAGATCCGTTTATTCCTGCAGAGCTTACATTTGGGTCGCGTGGTAATTTCTTTGCCCGTGTGATAGATGTCGATTTGAAAAATACTACGGAAGTATTGGCAGCTTCGGCGAAACATGT
>DAMCDT010000318.1:1977-4333 GCA_032058265.1 Tannerellaceae bacterium | reverse complement strand
TCATATAAGAAACTACTGGAAACCTTTTCGCGCAGATATACTTCTATATCTGTTTTGCGGGCTATCTCTACAATTCTCCGGTTTGCTAATTCAATGCGCGGGCGTATATATTTTTGGAGGGTTTCTTCGGTCAGTTCTTTTTTGAAATCAGCATATAATTTCTTTTTAGAATGTGATTTCATTAAAGCCTGGTCGGAAATACCATCTGCCAACCTGATCATTTGGATGATCTCGACAGGCGTTTTTCTTAATTCTTCCTGTTTGGCAGTAGGTGTTCCGGTAATCTGGAGCCCCCCTGTATCCAATAGTTTAGCAGAATGGATATTGAATTTCCATCCGAACAGCGGATGCAAAGAAAGAACAAGTATTATTTTTTCACTTCCCATTTCTGATTACGCCACTTGAGGGTAAACTACAAAAATAATATAAAAGAAGGACATGGGTGGATTTATGGGATAATTTCATCAAAAAGACAAGTACTTTTCATCTCAAAGTTCCGTACATTTTATCTGCCACCGGTCGGTGGATATTAGTGCACCGGCTGATGGATATTGGTGCACCGGCTGGTGGCAGATAAAATGTACCTTATGAAAATTCAAAAAGGACGTTTACCAAAGGCCAAATTATAGTGAACAAAAATGAAATTATGAGGATCAGCAATAAAAAAACGCTATGATTCAATTGAATGAACCATAGCGTTACCGTATTAATAGAATATCTGTTATTATAGATGTTTATTATGATAGAGCGGCAATAGCCGAACCTATCAGGTTAGCATTATCCATTTGATCGATATCAACCTTAATATCCTTATGCCCGAAGCATTCTAGCAGGTTATGGAGTTCTACGATCACGATGTCTTTGTAGTTTACGCCTTTTCTATCTTCGCTCCAGAACAGGCTGCCTTCAGCGATCAGACGGATTTTCTTGATACTATCGTCATGCGATACCATTACCAGGATCAACCCGGCAAGGGAAGCCGCTACTAATTTTGCTGACCTTTCATAGATCCAACGGGCTACGCGTACATATTTTTCTTTATGTATATCCGGATATCCCATTATATTGGTCAGTTTTTGTGCGTCAAACTTTGTTTCAAATTCATCGAATGGGAACACTGCTTTTAAGATTTCACCTAAATACATGCCTGATACTGCCTTTTCAAAACGTTGGGCTCCAAAACTTCCGGAACTGGCATCTACCACATCATCTATTGCTGTAAGATGCGGAGGATCGAAATTGCCCGATTCCAGATTAACAGGTAATAAACCGCTGATTCCTTGCGCAGGATCGAGTTTTGTTATTTTATCGGCATTAATAAAGGTCGCCATATTGGTTCCAGTACCAACGATAAGACCAATGTAAGCATCATAGTCATGTCTGGTTAGTCCGGCAAATAAACTTGCAACAGTATCATTAATAACCTTTATTCCGGTGAAATTAGGTTCGATCTGTTTATTCAAATAGTTCATCAAAGGAACTCCAACGGGTTTATCGATCATGGATGGTATATTCACACCTTTCGTCCAACGGATGAGTTTACCGTCACCATCTAACATGGATTCTGCCGGATAAGAGAAACAATACCCTATCGGCATAGGTTTATCTATTTTGATTTCTTTGATAGGATCGGCCTGTTCTTCGAATAATTGTTCCTGAGTAAATCCCGGCGTTTTCATTACGGAAAGGTCTTTTTTCCAACCATTTTCCGGACGGATAGTTGTTTTACCTTCCGCAAAATCAACGGTTGCTACCCTGTAATTCGTACCACCTAAATCCAAAACCAAAGCTTTTCCTTCAACACCTGCTTTGGGATTAATAAATGTCGGGATACATTGGACTTCCTGGTTTTCTTCGTTAAGCCCACTTTCTACCTTACTCTGAAGAGATTCGGCAATCTCTTTCAATTGCTTTGTACTTAGTTTAAAAATGTTTTTCTTCATATTAGCTTTATAACTTATATATTGGGTTCCAAATATAGAATAATTCATCATAAACGGCAGGCTGCTGAATGTGATAAAAAAACTAATAATTGATAATTGTTTATAATATATAAATAGAGATGAAAATTTAGAAAAAATAATTCTAAAACTATTTTATTCTATCTAAATTTGCCATCTAATTTAATAAGAATTTAAACGCAATGAAAAATGTATTGGTAATTGGCTCTACAGGCCAGATAGGTACAGAATTAACGCTGGAACTAAGAAAAAGATACAATGGAGACATTGTTGCCGGTTACATACCCGGAGCAGAACCTAAAGGAGAACTATTGGAAACAGGACCATCAGAGATCGTCGACATTACAAATGACAAACAAATTGCCGAGGTAGTATCTAAATATAAAATCGATACG
>DAMCDT010000318.1:1294-1967 GCA_032058265.1 Tannerellaceae bacterium | reverse complement strand
CCGCCTTATTATCTGCCGTTGCCGAAGCAAAGCCTCAATTAGCCTGGAAAGTGGGTATGGACGGACTTTTCAATGTGCTTGAAGTAGCACGTGAACTCGAATGTGCTGTTTTTACACCCAGTTCAATCGGTGTATTTGGTAATAACACACCTAAAGATAAGACACCACAGGATACGATCCGCAATCCCCGTACGATGTATGGAGTAACCAAAGTTGGTGGTGAATTATTAAGTGATTATTATTTTATACGTTTCGGTGTGGATACCCGTTCGGTTCGTTTTCCGGGATTGATATCGTATTGTGCTCCTCCGGGTGGGGGAACAACGGATTATGCTGTAGATATCTACTACGACGCTGTTAAAGGAAAGCATTTTAAGTGCCCCATCGCTGCCGGAACTTTTATGGATATGATGTACATGCCGGATGCGTTACACGCAGCTATCCAGCTGATGGAAGCTGATCCGACCCGCCTTGTACACCGGAATGCTTTCAATATCGCTTCCATGAGTTTTGATCCGGAGATCATTTTCAACAATATCAAAAAATATGTTCCTGACTTCACGATGGAATACGAAGTAGATCCACTTCGCCAGGCAATTGCCGATTCATGGCCTAATTCATTAGATGATACCTGTGCCCGCGAAGAATGGGACTGGAAACCTGAATACGATCT
>DAMCDT010000318.1:0-1284 GCA_032058265.1 Tannerellaceae bacterium | reverse complement strand
GACACAGGATATGCTTTCAAAACTAAAAGAAAGACTTTGATTTTAATGATTAATGATTAATGATTAACGGTTAATGATTGACTCTTTTAAATTAATTATTAAAAACCGGAAATATCCTATATATCCATTAACTTTCAGAATGATAGTCGGTTATATGGCGTGGAAGAATATCTTCCACGCTCAAAACAGCTTCCGGAAAGGCTTTTGGAGCCATTGTGGAAGGTGATAGATAGGTAATAAAAACAATATCTACGGCTCTTAAATTATGGATAATTAAATAAAAAACAACCAAAACCATGGAAAACTAATCATTTTAACCGAGGAAATATAAGAGATGTTATGATAAATCTATCCATTCTTATTTTTACATAAAAGGTTGCCACTAATAAAAATACTCTGCAAAGTTTACCGTTACTTAGCCAAACAATTTATTCTTTTTTTATTCATTTAAAATAGTTGATGATGATTTACGACGGTTTGATTTTAATTGAGCAGGATATTAAAGAGATGATTGAAACGAATCTTGGACGTACCGGATTATTGTACCGGATGTATTCGCGGATTAAAACAAGTGATTCTATTCATGAAAAAATAAACAGAAAAGGGTATGCCGATAATGGCAAACTGATTCAGGATGTGATCGGTTTGCGGATCATGACTTATTTCAATGAAGACATCGATGTGTTAATCGACTACTTCTCTTCCATATTTGATGTTGTCAATATGGAGCATGATGATCTGGACACCCTTCAATTTAATCCGGTAAGGATCAATCTGGTATGCAGGATGCAAGAGGAACAACTCAATGAATTCAATACATGGAAATCAATCTATGCCGACAGTTTTAAATATATTGATTCGACCTTCGAAATACAAATAAGGACCACTCTATCAGAAGGCTGGCATGAAATAGAACATAATATGCGATACAAATGCAAGAATGAATGGCAGTGGTTAGAAGATGAATCTAAAATGCTGAATGGTATTCATGCTACATTGGACACAAGCGATCGTACGTTATTTAAATTATTTGAAGAAATCGCTTACCAACATTATAGAAATAAAAACTGGATGGGAATGTTAAGGAACAAATTTCGTTTACGTTTCAATTTATCTCCTTTATCGCCATATATCGTATCCATTTTTAATGAAAACAAATCAGTGGCCAAACTATTCTACAAAATAGAGCGGAATATGGTCATAAATGAAATGATCAAACATGATATACAAATGGATATCTCCTTTGATAATATAATTTACCTGTGTAATTACTTATATATTAAA
>DAMCDT010000317.1:0-4336 GCA_032058265.1 Tannerellaceae bacterium | reverse complement strand
CATTCTTTAAAACATTCGATATCGAAAGTGTATTCGCTTATCTTCTGAAGCTGGAAATGATTGAGCGTTGGACTACTCTGGACAGAACTACAGGAGAGAAAACTTTCCGGGAATTAGTGGGAGCTATGAAAAAAGGTAGCGATAACGCCTTAGAAGAATTTAAAAGAAACAATAAAAAATAATTATGGCTACGAAAGGAATCGTAAAAGGAATCGTATCCAACCTGGTTACTGTAGAAGTGGATGGGCCGGTTTCTCAGAATGAAATTTGTTACATTTCCGTAGATGGCGTTAAGCTCATGTCGGAGGTTATCAAAGTAATCGGACAGAATGCTTACGTGCAAGTGTTTGAAAGTACACGTGGAATGCGGGTAGGCGACGAAGCCGAGTTTATGGGACATATGTTAGAGGTTACACTGGGGCCGGGTATGTTATCACGTAACTACGACGGATTACAGAACGACCTGGATAAAATGACGGGTATTTTCTTAAAAAGAGGTGAGTATACGTATCCGCTGGATAAAGAAAAAGACTGGGGATTCAAACCTTTAGCAAAGAAAGGTGATAAAGTCAAGGCAGGAGATTGGTTAGGAGAAGTTGATGAAAACTTCCAACCACATAAGATAATGGTTCCCTTTATATTTGAAGGAACTTATACTATTAAAAGTATCGTTGACGAAGGACAGTACAATATAAATGATATAATAGCTGTGCTGACGAACGAAAAAGAGGAAGATGTGGATGTAACCATGATCCAGAAATGGCCGGTTAAAAAGGCGATCACCTGTTATAAGGTAAAGCCGCGTCCTTATAAATTATTGGAAACCGGCGTTCGTACGATTGATACATTAAATCCCATTGTCGAGGGAGGTACCGGGTTTATTCCGGGTCCTTTTGGCACGGGTAAGACAGTATTACAGCATGCCATTTCTAAACAGGCAGAAGCTGATATCGTGATTATCGCAGCTTGCGGTGAACGTGCTAACGAAGTAGTAGAAATATTTGCTGAGTTCCCTCACCTGGTGGATCCACATACCGGACGAAAACTAATGGAACGTACTATTATTATTGCTAATACCTCGAATATGCCGGTTGCCGCCCGTGAAGCATCCGTATATACTGCAATGACCATTGCCGAGTATTACCGTAGCATGGGTTTAAAGGTTCTTTTAATGGCCGACTCTACTTCCCGTTGGGCGCAGGCATTGCGCGAGATGTCCAACCGTCTGGAAGAGCTTCCGGGGCCTGATGCTTTCCCCATGGATCTTTCAGCTATTATTGCAAACTTTTATGCTCGTGCCGGTCACGTTGAATTTGATAACGGCTCGACAGGTTCGGTAACATTTATTGGTACGGTATCGCCTGCAGGTGGTAATTTAAAAGAGCCGGTTACAGAAAACACCAAGAAAGTGGCTCGTTGTTTTTATGCTTTGGAACAGGAACGGGCGGATAGAAAACGCTATCCGGCAGTAAATCCGATCGATAGTTATTCTAAATACCTTGAATACCCTGAATTCCAGAAATATATTTCAGAGCACATTTCTCCTGAATGGATTGATAAAGTGAATGAGATCAAAACGCGTATGCTACGCGGTAAAGAAATCTCTGAACAGATCAATATCCTTGGTGATGATGGTGTTCCAGTTGAATACCATATTACTTTCTGGAAATCAGAATTGATAGACTTCGTTATTCTGCAACAGGATGCATTCGACGAGATAGATGCGGTTACATCTTTGGAACGTCAGGAGTTTATGTTAGATAAAGTGGTAAATATTTGCCATACCGAATTCCAGTTCGATACTTTCACGGAGGTAATGGACTACTTTAAAAACATGATTAATATCTTTAAACAGATGAACTATTCCGAATTTAAAAGCGATCAATTTAAAAAGTTCAATGATCAGTTGGAAGAGCTTCTGAAAGAAAGAATTGAAAATTAACAGATATGGCAACAAAAGCATTTCAAAAGATATATACAAAAATTACCCAGATTACAAAAGCAACCTGTTCACTTAAAGCGACAGGTGTGGGGTATGATGAGTTGGCTTCTGTAGATGGTAAGCTTGCTCAGGTAGTAAGGATAACCGGAGATGAGGTTACTTTACAGGTCTTCTCCGGAACTGAGGGAATTCCTACAAATGCTGAAGTAGTATTTATGGGAAAATCTCCTTCCTTGAAGGTAGGCGAACAATTAGCCGGACGTTTCTTTAACGCTTATGGCGCTCCCCTTGATGGGGGACCGGTTCCGGAAGGAATTGAAACTGAAATCGGAGGTCCGTCTGTAAATCCTGTTCGGCGTGAGCAACCATCCGAATTGATCGCTACAGGTATTGCGGGTATTGACTTGAATAATACCTTGGTAACCGGACAAAAGATACCTTTCTTTGCGGATCCTGACCAACCTTTCAACCAGGTAATGGCAATGGTTGCCCTTCGCGCTCAATCGGATAAGATCATTTTGGGTGGTATGGGTATGACAAACGATGATTACCTTTTCTTTAAAAATACATTTAGTAACGCAGGTGCATTAGACCGTATCGTTAGCTTTATCAATACAACTGAAGACCCTTCGGTTGAACGTCTACTGATTCCGGATATGGCCTTGACTGCGGCAGAATATTTTGCTGTGCAGAAGAATGAAAAAGTGCTTGTATTATTAACAGATATGACTAACTATGCGGACGCGTTGGCTATTGTATCCAACCGTATGGACCAGATTCCTTCGAAGGATTCCATGCCGGGTTCTATTTATTCTGATTTAGCGAAGATATATGAAAAGGCCGTTCAATTCCCTGATGGAGGTTCCATTACAATTATTGCCGTAACAACCTTGTCCGGAGGAGATATCACGCACGCCGTTCCTGATAATACAGGATATATTACGGAAGGTCAGTTATACCTTCGTCGTGACAGTGATGTCGGTAAGGTAATCGTAGATCCATTCCGAAGCTTATCCCGTTTGAAACAGTTGGTAACAGGTAAGAAAACACGTGAAGACCATCCGCAGGTAATGAATGCCGCCGTACGTCTTTATGCTGATGCGGCTAATGCTAAAACAAAGTTGGAAAATGGTTTTGACCTGACAGACTATGACAATCGTACACTGGCATTTGCGAAAGACTATTCTGAAAAGCTATTAGCTATTGATGTCAATCTGGATACTACCGAAATGCTTGACGTAGCATGGGATTTATTTGCTAAATATTTCACCCCGGCAGAGGTAAATATTAAACAAGAATTGGTAGATAAATACTGGAAAAAATAAGTAGTTAAGGAGTCAAGAAGTCAGTATGATTTTACTTAACTACTAGCGAAGCAATGACTCTTTGACTCCTTTAACTCCTAAAATAAAAGATTATGGCAATAAAGTTTCAATATAATAAAACGTCACTTCAGCAATTGGAAAAACAACTGAAGATGCGTGAACGTTCTTTACCGACTATAAAAAGTAAAGAGAGTGCACTGCGTCTGGAGGTTAAGCGTACCAAAGATGAAGTGAAAAAATTGGAACTTCAGCTCGAAGAGGATATCAAAAGTTACGATAATATGGTTGCGTTGTGGAATGAGTTCACGCCCGATCTGATTAAAGTTAAAGATGTCTCTCTTTCTACCAAGAAGATAGCAGGTGTAGTGATTCCTGTCCTGGATGATATAGAATTCGAAATAGGACACTATAGCTTGTTTAATACCCCTGCATGGACGACCGATGGTATTGAATTATTGAAAGGCCTTGCACGCGGTGGTATAGAAGTAGAATTTTCTGGAATGAAGCTGGAGTTATTGGAATATGCCAGGAAAAAGACGACTCAAAAAGTGAACCTGTTTGAGAAAGTACAGATTCCCGGTTATAAAGATGCGATCAGGAAAGTGAAACGGTTTATGGAAGATGAAGAAAGTCTTTCAAAATCATCACAAAAGATCATGCGGGCCAATCAGGAGAAACGTAAATCTAAAGAAGAGGAGGCTCAGGCATGATTATAAAGATGCGTAAATATGCTTTTATGATATATCATAAAGAATATGATCAATTCCTTGCAACAATTCGCGATTTAGGTGTAGTTCATATAAAAGAAACTAAATCTATAACCGATCACGAAGATATTCAGGAAATGATAGCGGATCGTAAGCGTATTACTACAATAATGCGGTCTTTTAAAAAACTGAATGATGCAAATGAAGGTACGAGCCTTTCTCCTGCCAGGAATATTGATAAGAAAGAAGGTCTGAATCTTGTTGAATCAATTGAAAAGCTGGAAGATAAAAAAGCACAGTTGCAGTCCATGAAACAATCTTTGCAAAAGGAAATTTCTTACATGGAAATGTGGGGTGATTTT
>DAMCDT010000316.1:0-4337 GCA_032058265.1 Tannerellaceae bacterium | reverse complement strand
AAAAGGTTTTAGTTTATCTGATGATTATTTGTACTCTTCCCTTTACTTTCCAATCATGCTCGTCAAGTAAGAGTAAAAAAGAGACGGTTGTTACAATTAAAACAGATACAGTTCATGTATATGGGCAGGAATTGTCGGTTATGTTTCCCGGTAAAGTAAAAGCTGCGGCGGATGTTAATCTGGCTTTCCGGGTAAGTGGTACGTTAATACGGGTACCGGTGGAGGCGGGTACTTACGTGAAAAAAGGCCAGTTACTTGCTGAGATCGATCCACGTGATTATGAGATACAACTATCTGCCACTGAAGCCGAATATAAGCAAGTAAAAGGTGAAGCGGAACGAATTATTGCTTTGTATGAGAAACAAGGGATTGCTCCGAATGACTATGAAAAAGCGCTTTATGGATTGCAACAAATTACAGCAAAATACAACGCACATAAAAATGCTTTAGAAGATACACGGTTATACGCACCATTCGACGGATATATTCAAAAACGCCATTTTGATAAAGAGGAAACAATTTCTGCAGGGTTTCCGGTTATTTCAATGATCAATACGGGTTCGCTTGAGATAGAGATCAATATACCTTCGTCAGACTATATCCGTCGTGCAGAGTTTGATTCGTATTCCTGTACCGTCGATATTTTTCCTGATGTTGTTTATCCTCTTGAACTGGTAGGTATTACCCGAAAAGCCAATATGAACCAACTCTATACAATGCGTTTACGATTGAAAAATATTCCGGGTCAACCATATCCATCACCAGGGATGTCCACCACTGTAACTCTTCATTATAAAGAAAAGAAATCGATGCTGACACAAATTCCTGTGACGGCTATTTTGGGAGATAGTGAACATTCTGCCGTATGGATTTATAATGCGAAAAATAAAACCGTATCGGCACGTACCATTACATTAATGGAAGTAAAAAAGAATGGAACCGTTATTGTTTCTTCCGGTTTAGAGCCTGGCGAAATTATTGTTACCGCCGGAGTAAATTCATTGGAAGAAGGCCAGTCTGTTGAATTACTTCCTGCTGTATCATCTACTAATATAGGAGGTTTGTTATAATGGACATAAGCAGTTGGGCATTAGATAATAAAAAGTTAGTTTACTTCCTGATTGTAGTTTTGGTTGCAGGGGGAATACTTGCTTTTTATGATATGAGTAAACTGGAAGACCCTGAGATCAGAGTAAAACAAGCAATGGTTGTTACCACTTATCCGGGCGCTTCCGCCCATGAAGTGGAATTGGAAGTAACGGATTTGTTGGAAAAAAGTATTCGCTCCATGCCGAATGTCGATAATGTTCAGAGCCGTTCGATGGGTGATGTTTCGATGATTACCGTTGAACTTATTACAACAGTTCACGATAAAGATATAGAGCAAATGTGGGATATGCTTCGCAGGAAAGTAAATGATGTTCAAAGCAAACTTCCCTCAGGTGCTGGCCCATCACAAATTATCGATGATTTTGGGGATGTGTATGGTATGTTCTTTGCCGTTACTACCGATGGCTTTTCAGACAGGGAATTGGGTGAATACACTGAATTGATAAAACGGGAAATTCAGAATATAAAAGGTATTTCGAAAGTAGATATATACGGACAAAGAAGTGAATGTATCAATATAGAACTTAACCAGGATAGGATGGCCAATCTGGGTGTACATCCTGCAGAAGTGCTTTCTACCCTGAACGGACAAAATCAAACGATATATTCGGGGTATTATGAAAGTGGGTTTAAACGTCTTCGTGTATCGGTCAATGACAAATACAGGGAAGTGGAAGATATAAATAACCTGCTTCTGCAAGGACATGAAGAAGATCAACTCAGACTGAAAGATATCGCGCAGATATCACGAGGATATGAAAACCCTACCCGTAATGAAATGCGCTATGATGGCAAACAAGCTTTCGGTATGTCGATCTCAGCCCAAAGCGGGACTGATGTGACAAAGTTAGGCAAACAAGTTGAAGCCAAGATAAGCGAATTAAAAGAAACACGCATACCTGCGGGTATTGAGTTTCACAAGGTTTTTTATCAACCGGAACGGGTTAATAATGCCTTAAATACCTTTCTGGTAAATCTGATTGAATCTGTAGCTATTGTCATTCTTGTGCTGATATTTACAATGGGTTTTAAAAGTGGTTTGATACTGGGGATTAGTCTTGTAATTATTGTTTTCGGGTCTTTCTTCATACTGAATCTTTTTGATGGTACATTACAGCGGGTATCTTTAGCAGCATTTATCCTTGCTATGGGCATGCTGGTCGATAATGCAATAGTTATCACGGATGGTATTCTTGTAGATCTGCAACAGGGAAAAAATAGGAGGGAGGCACTAACCGCCATAGGACGGAAAACAGCTATTCCATTATTAGGGGCGACAATCATTGCGATATTGGCTTTTTTTCCGATTTTTTTATCCCCGGATACTGCGGGTGTATATGTAAGGGATTTATTTATTGTATTGGCTGTATCCTTACTTCTTAGTTGGGTATTGGCTCTAACACAAGTACCCATACAAGCGGATCGTATGTTGCATCCCAAACAAAAAGCACAAGGGGAAGATCCTTATGGTAGCAAATATTATCAATTGTTACGAGGTATTCTAAAATGGTCGCTAACACATAAAACTGTTACGATAGTTATCGCAATCCTTATGGTGGGAATAAGCGTATTCTGTTACCGTTTTCTTCCGCAGGAATTCTTTCCTGATATGAATTACGACCAGTTGTATATCGAATATAAATTACCCGAAGGTTCAAACAGCACCCAGGTAAAAGCAGATCTTGCAACAATCGAGCAATATCTACTTAACAGAGATGATGTAACACATGTGACAACTTCGGTTGGAGGAACCCCCAGTAGATATAATCTGGTTAGAAGTATTTCCGATCCCTTACTTTCATACGGAGAACTGATTGTCGATTATATTTCTCCTAAAGCGTTAGTCACGTCTATGGAAGAGATACAGGATTATCTGACTCAGCAATATCCGGATGCGTACGTAAGGTTAAAGCGATATAATCTGATGTATAAGAAATATCCTGTTGAAGTACAATTCAACGGACCCGATCCGGCTATTTTAAAGAACCTGACAGCCCAGGCTGAAGAAATTATGCGTAAAGATCCTTCAGCTACATTGGTACGTAACGATTGGGAACCTGAAACTCCTTTACTTTTGGTAGACTATAATCAACCCATCGCCCGTAATATCGGATTAAGCCGTTCGGATGTAGGTATGTCCATATTGTCAGCTACAGGTGGTATACCGACAGGTACTTTTTTTGAAGGAAAACACCGGCAAACGATTTATCTGAAGTGTGTAGATGCGAATGGTAATCCGGTTGAGTCTTTGGAAAACACCCCTATATTCAGCATGATGCCCCCTTTGCAACAATTAGATAAGAAAACGTTGGAGGGTATTATAACGGGAAGTGTTTCCGAAGAAGATATTTTAGCAGGAATATTACGTACGGTACCACTAAGTCAGGCTACCAATGGTATAAAGCTGATTTGGGAAGATCCGGTAGTGGTTCGATATAACGGACAACGTGCCATGCGGGCCCAATGTAACACAGCTCCGGGATATGGTGCAGAAGCCGTACGACAAAGTATAAAAGAAGAAATTGAAGCAATTCCGTTGCCTGCCGGCTACTCACTTCAATGGGAAGGAGAACATAAGGCCAGTTCACAGGCCACTACTTATCTGTTCAAGAATTTTCCCTTAGCCATTATATTGATGATTGCCATTCTAATTATGCTTTTTAAAGATTATAAGAAACCGGCTATCATATTCTGTTGTATTCCGTTGATATGTGTGGGTGTTGTTTTTGGTGTACTTATTTCCGGAAAAACATTTGGTTTTGTTGCCATAGTTGGCGTATTGGGACTCATTGGCATGATGATCAAAAATGGTATTGTATTAATGGATGAAATAACACTTCAGTTATCTGAAGGCATAGAGCCGCTAAAAGCATTATTGGATAGCTCATCCAGCCGTTTCCGTCCGGTAATGATGGCGTCACTGACTACTATCTTGGGTATGATCCCATTATTATCTGACGATATGTTCGGCTCCTTAGCAGTCACCATTATGGCAGGGTTGCTGATTGGTACGCTCATAACATTACTCTTCATTCCTGTTTTGTATGCATTGTTTTTCCGTATTAATATCAAATCAAAAGAATAAATCAAATGAAATATATACTTATTATTTTACTGGTTTGTATGTCGCCTTTAACATCATATACCCAACAACTATTAACGTTGGAGCAATGTCGTGAGATGGCATTAAGCAGTAATAAGCAAGTAGCGATTGCAACTCAGTCGAT
>DAMCDT010000315.1:0-4389 GCA_032058265.1 Tannerellaceae bacterium | reverse complement strand
GAGAAGTGGAAATACTGATATTTTTTGACAAACAACATATAATAGTAGATAAATTATAATGATAACCAACCACTATTAAGATTATTTAGAATAATAACTACTTTTGTTTCAAATAAACCATTAATTTAATCCCAAAATGAAAAAGACAACGCATATCTACGCCCTGTTAGTTTGGTTATTATTACCTCTTCATGCTTTTGCTACCATACCACCCAATATTATTCAATCTACCATTGAGATTTTGAGTAAGAAAACACAAGCTCAACATGAACTCATGGAGAAAGGTGTTCGGCAAGTTGCCAGGTTATGGCAGGAAAAAGATGGAAACGAAGAAGCTTTCAAAACATTTTGTGTGGATAATTTTATAAATGATCCGGCAGAAAAAGAAACTGTGTTCCTTAAAATCAGTGACTACCTAGAAGGTATTTATGGCCATTTCAACCAAATGTCCCTTTGCCTGGATTGGAATGTTACCATAAATGACGGTCCGTTACATCCGATAGACCAGCGATTTGCTGCTTATAGCCCGTCATCCCATTTGTCCGAAGACTTCTATAATAATAAATTAGCCTTTATTATTGCACTGAACTTTCCTGAACTAACATTACAGGAAAAGGAGTCTTTAGGAACCAACCGTAAAGCGTGGGCTTATGCACGCTTAGGAGATATGTATACCCAACGCATTCCATCGGCAATAAGGCAAAAGAGAGCGGAGATCAGCAGTGATGCAGATATTTATATCGCAGCCTATAATATTTATATGGGGCATTTGTTAAATACAAAAGGAAAGAAAATATTTCCTGACAATATGATACTTCTTTCTCATTGGAACTTACGGGACGAAATAAAGGCTAATTATAATAAAGGAAAGGAAGGACTTGACAAACAACGCACCATATATGAGGTAATGAAGAGGATTATCTCGCAGGAAATACCACAGGAAGTAATAAATTCCGGTAAATGTGAATGGAACCCATTCTCTAATGCCATATTTGAATCAGGTAAGGAGATTAAGGGAACTCCTGAATCGAAAGAGCGCTACAAGAAGATGTTGAACAATTTCAATATCATGCAGGAAATTGACAAATATACCGGCAATACTTTTATAGACAGGAAATTTAATAATGACATGGAGATAGCCTTGGACGAAGTCACCCAGTTATTTGATAATTTCCTCTCGGCTCCTGAACTGAAAGAAGTAGGAAAGTTAATTTCCAAACGACTTGACCGTAAACTGGAAGCATACGATATTTGGTATGACGGTTTTAAGGCGCGTAGTAACCTTGACGAAACAAAACTAAATGAACAAACCCGCTCTCTTTATCCGGATGCTAAAGCTTTGGAAAAAGACCTTCCCAATATCTTGGTTAAATTAGGATTTAATGAGGAAAGGGCTGCATACCTGGCAGAGAAAATAGCCGTCGATCCTGCCCGTGGATCAGGGCATGCCTGGGGAGCAGCCATGAAAGGGCAGAAGTCGCGACTACGTACCCGTATTCCTGATGGCGGAATGGACTACAAAGGATATAATATCGCCATTCATGAGTTCGGGCATAATGTTGAACAAACTATATCATTATACGATGTCGATTATTATATGCTGAATGGTGTTCCAAACACAGCGTTCACCGAAGCATTAGCTTTTGTGTTCCAGAAACGGGATTTAGACATATTGGGTATTACCAACAATGATCCCGAGAAGGAGAAGATGGATATCCTGGATAAAATATGGAGTATGTATGAAATTTGCGGTGTCTCTATGCTGGACATCTCTGTATGGAAATGGCTATATACCCATCCGGAAGCAACGGCAGAACAACTTCGTGATGCGGTTATTTCATTATCAAAAGAGATATGGAATAAATATTATGCACCTGTCTTCGGAGGGAAAGATGAAACTGTACTGGCAATTTATTCACACATGATTGGTTATCCGCTTTATCTTTCAGCCTATGCATTCGGGCAAATTATCGAATTCCAATTAGAGCGTTATCTTAACGGAAAAGATTTTGCTGCTGAAGTAGATCGTATCTTTGCTTTGGGAAGGCTCACTCCTACCCAATGGATGAAAAAAGCAACAGGAGAACCATTATCTGCCGAACCCATGCTAAATGCCGTTCGTAGCGTCTTTAAATAAATCATTGGAATATTAAACCACGTTCCTGCTATTAAGAGAATAATAAGCGAGAACTTTTTTTATCAATATCTGTTATTTGAATGTAGAGTATTAAACTAACCCATTAATTATTAAAGTTTTTATGAATAGCGAATCAGGTAAAATAACTATTATTCTGGCTCATCCAAACATTAACGAATCAAGGGCAAACAAAGAACTGATCGATACTGTTAAAGAAATAGACTCCGTTGTAGTATATAATATTTATGAAGATTTTGTAGAATTGTTTGATCCCGAAGTCTGGACGCAAATCATGCTTGAATCGACAGCCCTGATCTTCCAATTTCCATTGAATTGGATGTCCGCTCCCTATATGTTAAAGAAATGGCAGGAAGAAGTCTTTACACATCTTTCAAGAACACCCGTAGTAATTGGTAAATCCATGATGGTGGTTACAACCGTTGGAAGTAGTCAGGATTCCTATCGAAGTGGAGGGAAAAATTGTTTTACGATGGATGAAATATTACGACCTTATCAGGCAAGTGCAATTAATGCAGGTATGAAATGGGAAACTCCCATCATTGTATACGATATGACGGGTGAAAATATTGGTAAAAGCTTAAGTGAAGGAGCTATTTTATATAAAGAAAGAGTAGAAAAGCTTAAGAGCGCTACGAATGTTATGGTGCTTTCTGACTGGTAATTATAAAATCCTCATCTTCTTTAGAAATTGTTACGAATTATCTGCTACGAATCCTTAACTTTGAAAAGTTATTATAGTCATTCGAAAAGAACTATAATCATTTTCTAAAAGTTATAACCAAATATTATTTATTATGACTTGACAATTCTCGGAATAATTCATTAAAGTAAACTATGCCATTTTCTTTTTGTTGTCCATGTGGCAATAATATTTAGGTTAGTATAAAACGGAACAAATATATTCATTATTTTTTCTTTGCAGAGTAATTGAATTTATGTTTCTTTGTATAGCAAATTAAGAAAAAACAGAAGTATGTCATTAAATAAAGTGATACTTATAGGGAATGTAGGAAAGGATCCGGATGTACGTTATTTTGATGCGGGAGCGGCAGTAGCTAATTTCCCACTTGCTACCTCCGAGAGAGGATATACCCTTGCTAACGGAACAGAAGTTCCTGAGCGTACCGAATGGCATAATATTGTTGTACGAAGGGAAATCGTGCCTTTTGTGGAGAAATGGGTAAAGAAAGGATCGAGCGTATATATAGAAGGAAAAATACGTACCCGCACCTATGACGATCAAAATGGGATTAAAAGATATGTTACGGAAATATACGCCGACAAGGTTAATTTCTTTAATTTTGGAACAAGGCGAGAAGATTCTCAATCCAACCAATCTACCGAATCGACCCAAGCAGCTGGCCCCGTTCAGCCTACTCAATACACACAACCTATTCAATCTACTGATGAAGCGGACGACCTTCCCTTCTGATATTGTCTAACTAATATCTCCAATTTTGGACTCTGACTATTTTTTATCGGATTTATTTGATCAGGTAACCATACAAACACTTTCGACAGGACCCATTGTCGCCTTATGCATAGCCGCGCTTCTTTTGCTGGTTTCAGGATTTGTTTCGGCCTCTGAAGTAGCGTTTTTCTCCCTTAATCCATCTGATATCAATACCATAAAGGATTCAAAAAAATCCTCCGACTCAATTATTTTGAAACTACTTGAACGTTCAGAATATCTTCTGGCGGCTATTCTTATTATGAATAATTTCGTGAATGTCGCCATAGTAATGCTTTGTACGTATGGTATTAATACGCTGGTAAACTTTTCTGCCGCTCCGGTATTGGGATTTGTACTTGAAACAATTGCTTTGACTTTCCTTCTTTTGCTTTTCGGGGAGATCATGCCGAAAATATACGCACAGAAAAATGCTTTGAAGTTTGCCAGAAGGGCTGCTTCGGTGATGAATGGAATGGAAAAGGTCTGCCGTCCGTTATCCAAGTTGTTGGTAAATTCAACTTCTGTTATTAATAAAGCGTTGGTAAAAAAGAAGTATGATCTGTCGGTTGATGAACTATCGAAAGCATTAGAGTTGACTTCCACAGAAATACAGGAAGAAAAAGTCATGCTTGAAGAGATCATTAAGTTTTATAACAAAACGGCTAGTGAGATCATGACCTCCCGTTTAGATGTGGAAGACATTGATATAAAGAGTACTTTCCGTAACGTTATTGAGTTTATTGTTGAATCTGGATATTCCCGTATACCGGTATATGCT
>DAMCDT010000314.1:0-4399 GCA_032058265.1 Tannerellaceae bacterium | reverse complement strand
AATTGAAAACGATTTTAATAAAGAATGTTCTCCTGAATAATGTATCTAAAGATATATTGATTGAAGGAAATATAATCAAACAGATTGCTGATTATATTCCATCGAATGCCAACAATGTAATTGACGGTTCAAAGAAAGCTGTTATCCCGGGACTTATAAATACACATACGCATGCAGCCATGACTTTATTTCGTGGTT
Organism: Tannerellaceae bacterium; assembly: GCA_032058265.1. GTDB lineage: Bacteria > Bacteroidota > Bacteroidia > Bacteroidales > Tannerellaceae > DFXE01. The sequence goes on along the minus strand of DAMCDT010000314.1, from coordinate 4,201 downwards.
TTGGCGATGATATGCCATTGATGCCATGGCTGGAAGAGAAGATTTGGCCCAACGAAGCTAAGCTAACCGATGAGGATGTTTATTGGGGAGCTAAGTTAGCGTGTTTGGAAATGATTAAAAGCGGAACGACCGCCTTCCTGGATATGTATCATAAACTTCCTGCTACCGCAGATGCGGTAGAGGGGATGGGGATAAGAGCCACTTTGTCAGGTGCATGTTTTGATCATTTCCAACCGGCACTAGCAGAGAAGTCAAAAGAAATCACCAAACATTTATTTGTTGAGATCGATACCTACAGTTCCCGTATCCAATTTGCATTAGGACCGCATGCTATTTATACGGTATCAGGAGGACTTTTGCAATGGATGGATGCCTTTTCGAGAGATAAGGTTATTCCTCTTCATATACATTTAGCGGAAACGGAAAAAGAAGTAGCAGATTCCATTAAGCAATTCGGCTTCACGCCTGTGCGTTATTTACATCATTTGGGCGTTTTGTCGCCTCGGTTGATTATTGCACACGGATTGTATGTAGATGATGAGGAAATAAAACTATTAGCCGATCATGATGTGAAAGTGGTTCATAATCCTGCTTCTAATATGAAGCTGGCATCCGGTACTGATTTCAAGTTCGCCGAAATGCAAAAAGCAGACATCACTGTCGGAATTGGTACGGACGGTTGCTCATCTTCCAACAATCTCGATATGATTGAGGCTATGAAGCTGGCTTCGTTATTAGGGAAAGCCTGGAGAAAAGACCCCGAAGTTTTAACCGCTGATGAAATGCTTTTAGCAGCAACATCACAGGGAGCACATATCCTGGGTTTAAATACCGGGCGTATAGAAGAAGGTTATCTGGCTGACTTATGCCTGATCGATTTGAATATGCCTGCCTTTACACCTAATTTTAACTTTGTATCCAACCTGGTTTATGCGGCAAACGGAAGTTGTGTTGATACCGTTATCTGTGATGGTAATATATTAATGCAGGATAAACACGTACCGGGTGAAGAAGAAATAATTGAACATACTGCACAAATAGCCTATAATCTGATGTCGAGATGAAAGAAGAATTGAAAATATTTCTCCCAAATAAAGAATATTGGGTGACACAAGTATTGATACTTATTAATATTGTTATTTATATCCTGATGGTTGTTTCAGGGGTCGACGCAATGGATCCAAGTGTAGACGACCTGATAGTCTGGGGAGGAAATATGGACGTTTTATTTGCCGATGGAGAGTATTGGAGGCTGCTAACGTCATGTTTCATCCATATCGGGCTTATTCATTTGATAATGAATATGTACGCTTTGCTTTATATAGGCTTTCTACTCGAGCCAATCATAGGACACCATCGGTTTTTATTCGCTTATATTCTAACCGGATTGGTTAGTTCTCTGGCAAGTGCGCTTTGGAATACGCATCTGGTAAGCGCCGGTGCATCAGGGGCCATATTCGGTATGTACGGTATCTTCTTAGTCTTACTTTTATCTAAACGGATCGTCCAGGCAGAGGCGCGGAAAGATATGTTGGTCAGTATTGTGATCTTTGTCGGTTATAATCTTCTTTACGGCCTTAAAGGCGAAGTAGACAATGCCGGGCACATAGGTGGTTTGTTAAGTGGCATGGTCGTTGGAGCAACTTATTATTTATCCCTGACAAAAAGCCCTATTCATGTTAAAATGCCGATCCTTCAAACCGGATTGCCACTTGTATTATTAGCATTGGTTTTTCTCATAACTTATCATGCTAAAAAAGATGAAGCTTCATTATTTATTGAAGACGCCGACTTCTTTAATGAGCTAATCGATATTTCCTACCGGGCAGATGAAGAGTTCCAATCCGATATGAATGCACCTTTGTCGATACGGATGCAAGAGAAAGATGCTTTTAAAATGCACATGGATACATCGATACAATTGCTGGAAGAATACTTTTTTGAAAAAGATAATGTAGAACCTGTTTTCCATACTTTATATGATTATTTCAAGGCACGTGTAAAATACCTTGATCTGTATATTGAATATGAACAGAGCGATTATGATGAATCTTACGAAGAGGAACTACTGGAACTAAATAGTGAGATCGAAACATTAATAAATACATTGGACGAACAATACCTTTCAAGAGAATAAAAATATGGAACAATTAAATAAACAATATCTGGAAGCGGCGGATTTCCTGAAAAGCCGTGTAAGCGGAAATCCTAAAACAGCCATTATATTAGGAAGCGGGTTAGGCTCATTAGCAGATAAGATTGAAGACGCTACCATCATTCCGTACAAAGACATACCACATTTTGTACATTCTACGGCAACGGGGCATAAAGGAAACTTTATCTGTGGCAGGCTAGGAGGGAAGCAGGTAGTGGCGATGCAGGGACGTTTCCATTATTATGAAGGTTATACCATGCAGCAAGTGACTTTCCCGATACGCGTCATGAAATTGTTGGGTATACAAAACCTATTGGTTTCGAACGCGGCAGGGGGCATAAATAATACTTTCAAAGTGGGCGACCTAATGATCATCCGCGATCATATCAATATGGCTCCTAATCCGTTGATTGGACCAAATAATGCACTGTTCGGTACCCGTTTCCCGGATATGACGCGAACATACGACCGTGAATTTATCCGTTTGATGGAAGAAATAGCCTCTAATCACAATATTGCTCTAAAGAAAGGAGTGTATGTTGGACTTACAGGCCCGTCTTATGAGACACCAGCCGAATATGCCTTCTTCGGAAAAGCCGGTGGTGATGCTATCGGTATGAGCACAGTACCGGAAGTAATCGTAGCCCGTCACGCAGGACTCCGTATCTTTGGAATGTCTGTCATTACGAATGAAGGTTATCATTTTGCCGATGATTTTGTAAATGATGGCGACGACGTGGTAAAAGCTGCCAATGAAGCTGCCGGTAAAATGACATTACTGTTTAGTGATCTGATTTCCAGGACATAAGACGGCTTTGAAATTTATATCATAATTTATGAAAGTGACGTACATTCCTTTTTTATAAGATGCACATCATTTTATTTTTTACTTACGTTATTTTTTGATTAACAATCATGGAAAAAATATAGTTTTGAATGCAGTAAATAAGCCATTATTTCATTTATATTACATCAACCCATTAATACCACAAAGATTATGAAGAAAATATTTTTTGCTTTTATGATAACACTGATCAGTTTCTCATGCAATGATGATGCGGATCGGGAGGGATATGCTTGTACAGAGCAGTATGAATCTATCGGTGTACAGCTTCAGTATCCGGACGGAACCCCTGTACCACTTGATAGTTTTAAAGTATTCTGGGGAGATAGGGACATCACACACAAGTATACCGCTGAAGAGTTTGCGATGGCACAAAAGGCAGGCACTTATTCTCTTGTCAATGATACGTATCAGGAAGAATTAGAAGGGTTGTCTGTAAATGTACATTTTCTAGCTTATAAAGATGGACATATCAGAGTGAATGAAGAGTATCTTGTTGGAGCTGATGAGTGTCATGTAATTTATTTAGACCATAAACCATTACTTTATACTATCCATAAGTTTTCATCGATTGAATGCACTGGAATATGATATGTATAATGTAAAAGTATAAGACCAACACGGATTGCCGGTAATACTTGATAGTTATAAAGTAATGTGAAAACACAAGGATATTACACCCAAAAATAATTCGCCTTTTTCAAAAGAAAAAGGTGAGTATTATTTTATTTGTGATAATTATTACACATGAACTTAATGGATTGTCGGAAGATATTACATTCATTGGTTATATCAATAAGAAAGAAGTTATAAGGGAAGATTTCCTTTTTGGCGCCGACAGGTGTCGTGTTTATTATTTAGGAGAAGGTATGCGAACCATTATCCTCAATAGATGAATGGAACGAACCATTAAATGAATGAGGACGGTCATTTATTTTGTTTTCAATCCTCGTTGGTTTATTACCGGCGGGGATTTTTTATGGAGACAGATAATATACAACTATAAGGCTTTTTTAATAGATTTGTTGCTTAAATGATTGTAGGCAATGTAAAATAACTTTTAAATTTAATTCATCCATGAAAGATTCTAGAAGATATTTCCTTAAAAAAGGAATGTTGGCCGGGACGGCTGCATTCATGATCCCTGAATTAGCTAAAGCCGTTGTAAATGAACATTCAGCAGTAAATGCTCCTAAGATTAC
>DAMCDT010000313.1:0-4400 GCA_032058265.1 Tannerellaceae bacterium | reverse complement strand
TTATCCTGTTTGGTGCTATCTTCAACTTAATTAGCCGCTTGATTTAATTCAACGCCCCCTGCCGCTTTATAAACGTCATCCAATAAACTTTCGACTAAAGACTGTGTAACTGTACAAAATAAATCCAGGTTTTTGACAGTTGATATTACGTTTTCTTTTACTTTATCAGAGAATAATTCTTCGGCAGTATAGTTTTTAAAACGTTTTTCATTTGTCGGATCGTACTGGTAACGGATATCTTTTATTTCAACTGTATACTTGTAGTCGTCGCAAGTAATAAACATTTTATACCTTACAAATGTCTTTTCCGATTTAGTCAAAACCATCTCTACTTTGGAACTAGTTAGGATAGTTCCTTTGGAAATGTTTGATGAAACATTGGATGAAAATACATCTTTACCATACGTTTGTTTGGCCCATTCGTTTATTGCATTGAAAAGCATTTTCTGGGTACTGCCTTTCATGTCAACTTCTTTTATATAACAAACTTTCCCGTTGATAATGGGTGCACAATCTCTGCCGGATGTGACAGGCTCTTCCTGTGCTGTTGCAATTAAAGGATATATCAAAAATAAAAGAAAAAGATATTTTTTCATTCTTACATCTATTTGATCCATACATTGATTATTTCACCGGCATACATCTTATTTACCTGTTTGCCTAACCATTCTTCGCGGACTTTCTCATTACTGATTGATTCAGTACTCAACGATTGGGATATTAATTTGCGGCACTCAATGATCATCCATGCTTCGCCGAAAGCTTTACTACCTTCGGGAGTAGTTATCGGTGTCAGTCCTGATCCTTTAACCTTATCTGTATCTTTTCCGGATGTACTTCCGCAATATTCCAGCGCTTTGCGGTATGCTTCCGTATAGAATGTAAGTGTAAAAGTATCGTTCTTTTCCATAAGCTGATACGTATAGCGCGCCGGATTGATAAAACAAAAAGCAACAGGTTTTCCTAACAGGTAACCCAAACCTCCCCAACTTGCTGTCATCATATTGAATCCTGCGTCATTACCTGCCGTGATAAGCATCCAATCTTCTGATAACATTTTAATAATATTGCCTGGTATTTGATCGGGGGCAATCTGCTTATAACCTGATAAAGCAGATGGTTGGGCAGGAGTTAGAGGCTGTGCCGGCGAAACGATTGTTTGAGGCTGTGCAGAAACCGTTTCAAACGGTTGTTCTGCCTCAGTAACCTGAGTTTTTGCAATTACAGGTTCAACGGATGGTGTATCGGTAATAACGGTTGCACCTAATGCGGATTTTACCTCTGAAAATAATTCGTTGACGTAATCTATGGTAGCCGTACGGAATTTACCGTTATGCCTATTCAGTTTTCCCTTGTTTAAAGCATATTTATCAGTAATCCACTCATCGGCCGTATATTTTTCAGGTTCCCGTTGATAAGCAACATTGTATTCATACCGTATACCAATAACAGATGTTCTACATAAATGGTCTTCACACTCAAATACCATTCTGTATTGCATAATCGACCGGTCTAAAGATAAAGCCGAACTTGAAAATACCAGATAATCTTTTCCACTGGCTGCTATATCTCCTTTTTCCTTATCAGAATAAACCACGCGGTTGTCCTCGTCATTAAAGCGTGCCTGTGCCCATTTTAAAACAACCTCATAGATCTCGTCCTTATTTAAGTTCGGAACATTTAATCCTGTTGAAAAAATAACTCTTCCGTTTACTTCCGGGACAGCTCCTTCCAAATAGTTATTCTGATTGGTTTGCGCATGCAGGAAAAGAGGTAAAAACAAGATGAACGGTAGTATGTATTTCATGATCAGTTTTGTTATTGTTCAGACGCAAATATAGGGAATTGTGAGAAATAAAGGCTTAAACTATCCGAAAATACTTTATCCGTTTTATTAACAAATGAGGGAATATATACTTGTAACTTATTGCATAACAAATGGCCAGTCCCTTTTTATTCAAGGTAAAGAGAGCTGTTTTATACTTGTTTTGTTATGGTCTTTTAGTCAAAACCCCGTCAATCTTTTATCCTAAAGTAGTGAATATTTTATCTGCTACCAACCGGTGCACCAATATCCACCAGCCGGTGGATTAATATGCACCAATTGGTGGATTAATATCCACCGGCTGGTGGCAGATAAAATCAACTGAAAAAAACACAAAAAGAATGTGAACAAAATGTGAAAAATAGTAATGAAATCAACCAAAGAGACAGGGTATATAGCTCATTTTATTTGGCTTGTTTTTATTATATATGAATAATATATCAAAACGTTGCCTGGTTTTTAAGAATCCGTAAAACGTTTTGCGTATCTAACAGAATTAAAATGTGAATTTTAGATAGTTTCTTGATGCTTTTACTCTTGGAGAAAGAAAAAAAGTCTATATTTGCACCCTGTGAAAAAACAGATAATAAATAATGTAATAATATAAATATAAGATTCAAATGCAAAACAAAGGATTTGTAAAGGTCTTCGCGGTGCTACTTACGCTTGTATGTTTATTCTACTTGTCGTTCTCATTTGTAACATCACACTATAACAAGAAAGCCGCTGAGTATGCTGGTGGAGACCCTGTGAAAGAGAGTTTTTATCTAGACTCATTATCTACCGAGAAGGTTTGGTTAGGCTATACACTTAAAGAATGCCGTGAAATGGAAGTCACCTTAGGTCTTGACCTGAAAGGTGGTATGAATGTTGTCCTTGAATTAAATGTTCCTGATGTGATCCGTTCACTATCAAACAATAATCAGGATGAGAATTTCAACAGAGCATTAGAATTGGCGTATGCCCGTCAGGCAACAAGTAACAGAGATTATATTGATTTGTTTGCTGAAGAGTATAAGAAACTAGATGAAGGCGCCCGTTTAGCTGCCATATTCAGCACATTTGAATTAAAAGATAAAATTACCCCACAGAGCTCCGATGCACAAGTTGTTACTGTCTTAAAGGACGAATTGAAAAGTGCGATAGATAACTCATTCAATGTATTGCGTACCCGTATCGACCGTTTCGGTGTTGTATCGCCGAATATCCAACGTTTGGAAACAGCCGGGCGTATCCTTGTCGAGCTACCGGGCGTAAAAGAACCTGAACGTGTACGTAAATTGCTTCAGGGAAGTGCAAACCTTGAATTCTGGGAAACGTATGATTTGACAGAGATCTATCAACAATTGATAACTGTTGATAATTTATTGGCAACTCTTCTTGCTGCACAAGATAATTTAACAGAAACAACTCCTGCACCTTCTGCGGAAACCAATCCTACTGTCGACGGAGAAACAACTTCTCCATCAGAAGATACTCCACAAAGTGAAGTAGACTCTTTATTAGCACAATTAACCCCAGATGCTGCAGAGACCCATGCTGCTCAATCATTTGAAGAGTATGCTAAGCAACACCCTTTATTTGCTATTTTACAATTGAACCAACATGAAGGACAGTTAATTCCGGGCGCTGTTATAGGTACTGCACATTCAAGAGATATGGCGAAGATCGATGAATATCTTAACATGAAACAAGTTAAGGATATTCTTCCTCGTAACCTTTCCTTGAAATGGGGAGTAAAAGCAATTGATGATAAAGAACTTTATTACCAATTATATGCCATAAAAGTAACTAACCGTGATGGAACTCCTGCTTTAGGAGGAGATGTAATTACGGATGCTGTAGCTGACTTCTCACAAACTCCTGGTCGTGCAGAACAACAGGTTAGTATGTCTATGAATGCTGAAGGAGCAAAAGCCTGGGCTCGCCTGACTAAAGATAATATAGGTAAAGCGGTCGCTATTATATTGGATGATATGGTTTATTCGGCTCCACGCGTAAATGATGAGATTACAGGTGGACGTTCTCAAATCACAGGAGGGTTTACTCCTGAAGAAGCGAAGGACTTGGCAAATGTGTTGAAGTCCGGTAAAATGGCTGCTTCTATTAATATCGTACAAGAAGATGTAGTAGGTCCTTCTTTAGGTGAAGAAGCTATCAGAGCCGGTGTAATTTCCTTTATTCTTGCATTGGTATTGTTGATGATCTATATGTGTGCTATGTACGGAATTATTCCGGGTATGATAGCAAACGGTGCACTGCTTCTGAATATATTCTTTACGATGGGAGTTCTTGCTTCTTTCCAGGCGGTACTTACTTTACCGGGTATTGCGGGTATGGTATTAACCTTAGGTATGGCTGTGGATGCTAACGTATTGATCTATGAACGTACTAAAGAAGAGCTTAGGGCTGGTAAAGGACTGGCAAAAGCTATTTCGGATGGATACGGTAATGCTTTCTCTGCGATCTTTGATGCGAACTTGACTTCTATTATTACCGGTATCGTATTATTCTGGTTCGGTACGGGGCCTATCCGCGGGTTTGCAACGACATTGATCATTGGTTTATGTGCTTC
>DAMCDT010000312.1:0-4409 GCA_032058265.1 Tannerellaceae bacterium | reverse complement strand
GTTTAAAAAACTAAAACGAAATGGAAGCCTGTACCATGTACTTTGCCATATCATCTTACACCTTCCACCAACACCGTGACGGGCCTTTATTAACGCGGCTTTAGGCGTGGAAGATCATCTTCCACGCCAGTAATTCTTTCTATCACTTAATACGTGTTAATTTAATTGGGATGCTTCCGGTTTTGTATAGCACGTCCTGATTTATTTTGCATACAAGGTATTATTAACCTGTTACTTAAATATCAGGTTGAAAAATAAGGGGGCTTTGTTTTCAAAACTATGGAGTTTCTCCGGCAAAAGCTTAGGGTTTTGCAGACAAAGGTAATAGGCTTCTGAAATTATTTACATCACTGTAAAAAGTTACGTACTTTATTTTTGAAAGAATGTACATCAATTACAAGAATTATAATGCTAAATCATGGGGTGCAAGATGATTATATGAGTGGAAGATCATCTTCTAATCATATATTTTTTATAACCAGCAGGTTACATGAAAAAGTGGAAGGTGAAGATATATGTGGAAAAAGCATTATAAGATGATTTTGGGGCAGAAATTAGAAGATTAATAGGACTATTTTCAAATGGAAAATCTAAAAATCTTACACAAAGCATGATAAGAAATATCTATCGTTAATTAAGGGAAAGTTATCAACAATTCATATATGGATTGGTGCCGTTTTAGTAACTTTAGGGTCTCAAATTCGGGAAAATTTACAGAAAAGCTTATGGAACCCTTTATACATCTACATGTTCATACCCAGTATTCTATGCTTGACGGTCAGGCCTCTATCGACGCGCTTATTGAAAAAGCGCAAAAAGATGGGATGCGTGCTATTGCGGTGACTGATCATGGGAATATGTTCGGGATAAAAGAATTTTATAATAAAGTTCATAAGAAAAACAGCAAATATCTGGGGACTATTAAGGATTGTGAAAAAGAACTGAATACTTTAAATGATAAATCAAATCCATCGGAAGAAGATTTGCAGCGCATGATGAAACTTTCCGATAAGATTGAGGATTGTAAAAATTCTTTATTCAAACCCATTATAGGATGTGAATGTTATTGTGCGCGGAATGGAAGGCATAATAAAGACGGTAAAGAGAATCTGAGCGGATGGCACTTGATCGTTTTGGCTAAGACATTGAAAGGTTATAAAAACCTGATAAAGATGGTTTCTGTCTCATGGACCGAAGGTTTTTATGGCCGTCCGCGAATCGATAAGGAATTACTGGAGAAATATCATGAAGGTTTAATTATTTGTTCTGCCTGTTTGGGAGGCGAAATACCCAAACACATTGCAAACGGCCAGATACAGAAAGCGGAAGAATCCATTCAATGGTTTAAAAATCTGTTTGGTGACGATTACTACCTGGAGCTTCAACGGCACAAGACGAATAATCCGAACGCGGATCAAACAATCTTTCCGAAACAACAGGAAGTGAATAAAGTTTTAATTGAACTTGCACATAAACACGACGTAAAACTAATCGCTTCAAATGATGTACACTTCGTAAATGAAGAAGATGCGGAAGCACACGACCGGCTGATATGCCTGAGTACCGGAAAGGACTTGGATGACCCGAACCGTATGCGTTATTCAAAACAGGAGTGGATGAAAACGACAGCAGAGATGAATGCTATCTTTGCCGATATCCCGGAAGCATTGAGCAACACATTGGAGATTGCTGACAAAGTTGAATATTATTCGATAGATAACGAGCCATTGATGCCTGACTTTCCCTTACCGGAAGGTTTTACGGACGCCGATGAATACCTACGTCATTTAACATACGAAGGGGCAAAAAAGAAATATGGAGAACCTTTTTCAGAAGAGGTAACCGAGCGTATCGATTTTGAACTGGGTACGGTTAAGCGTATGGGATTTCCCGGATATTTCCTGATTGTACAAGACTTCATAGCTGCCGCCCGTGCCATGGGTGTTGCCGTAGGCCCGGGACGTGGTTCGGCAGCCGGTTCAGTTGTCGCATATTGCTTAGGAATAACGGATATTGATCCTATCAAATATGATTTGCTGTTTGAACGTTTTCTGAACCCCGACCGTATCTCCATGCCTGATATCGATGTGGATTTTGATGATGACGGTAGAAGCAAAGTGTTAGAATATGTAACGGAAAAATATGGAAAGGAAAAGGTAGCGCATATTATAACTTATGGAACGATGGCTACCAAATCGGCAATAAAAGATGTAGCGCGTGTACAAAAACTTCCGTTATCCGAATCGAATCGTCTGGCCAAACTGGTTCCTGATAAAATCCCTGATGTTAAAAAAGTAAGCCTGAAAGCAGCTATCGAATATGTCGGCGAACTGAAAGAGGCAGCTAATTCATCCGATGAGTTAATGCGTGACACTTTGAAATATGCGCAAATGCTGGAAGGCAATGTCCGTAATACAGGCGTTCATGCCTGCGGTGTGATTATCGGAAAAGACGATATTTCTGATATAGTACCGGTAAGTACTGCCAAAGATAAAGATACAGGGGAGGAGATGCTTGTTACTCAATTCGAAGGTTCTGTAATTGAAGAAACCGGATTGATAAAAATGGACTTCCTCGGATTAAAAACACTATCTATTATAAAGGACGCTGTCGAAAACGTATTTCTTACCACCGGAGAAAAGATAGATATCGACAAGATCAGTTTAGAGGATCAAAAGACATTTGAATTGTATTGCCAGGGGAAGACTACCGGAACGTTCCAGTTTGAATCGGCGGGGATGCAGAAATATTTAAAGGAATTACAACCAACCAAGTTCGAAGATCTTATCGCGATGAATGCCCTTTACCGTCCGGGGCCGATGGAATATATTCCCCAGTTTATCGCCCGTAAACACGGACGAGAAGAGATTGCGTATGATATTCCGGTGATGGAACGTTATTTACAGGATACGTACGGTATCGCCGTATATCAGGAGCAGGTCATGTTACTTTCCCGCTTGCTTGCCAACTTTACCCGTGGTGAAAGTGATGCCTTACGTAAAGCGATGGGTAAAAAGCTGATCGACAAAATGAATGAACTGAAGGAAAAGTTCATTACCGGAGGTAAAGCAAACGGACACGACGAAAAGATACTGAATAAAATATGGGTCGACTGGGAGAAGTTCGCCTCTTATGCTTTTAATAAAAGTCACGCAACATGCTATTCGTGGGTGGCTTACCAGACAGCTTACCTGAAAGCTAATTACCCATCCGAATATATGGCGGCTGTTTTGAGCCGGAGTTTGTCCAATATAACGGATATAACTAAATTTATGGATGAATGTAAAACAATGGGTATCGAGGTTTTGGGACCTGATGTAAACGAATCCATTTATAAATTCAATGTAAATAAAGCAGGCGACATTCGTTTTGGGCTTGGCGCTGTGAAAGGTGTCGGTGAATCTGCTGTAATGAATATCATTCTGGAACGGGAAAAAGGCCCGTTCAAAGATATTTTTGATTTTGTAGAACGTATAAGCCTTAATACATGCAATAAGAAGAATATTGAAGCCCTGGCTTTGGCAGGAGCATTTGATAATTTCGGTATACAACGGGAACAGTTCTTTGCTGAGAACAGTAAAGGGGAAGTGTTTTTAGAAACGCTTATGAGATATGGCAGTAAATACCAAATGGATAAGGCCTCATCTGCTAATTCTTTATTTGGAGATGATAGCTTCGCATCCATATCCAAGCCTGAAATACCTAAATGCCAGCGTTGGAGTGATCTGGAACGTTTGAACAAAGAAAAAGAATTGGTTGGTATTTATTTATCAGCCCATCCGTTGGACGAGTACAGGATTATTCTGAATTATGTATGCAATACGGGAGTTGTAGAACTTAATGAACGGGAGGCTTTGGTCGGGCGGGAATTGTTACTGGGAGGTATTGTAACTGATGTCCGTGAGGGAACCACACGGAACGGTACACATTATGGTGTAATGAAGATCGAGGATTTTACCGGTAGCACTGAAATCATACTCTTCGGAAAAGACTATGTAGAGCACAACAATTATTTCAGGATGGGTATGTATTTATTAATACGCGCCCGGGTGGAGCCTCACCGATGGAAAGAAGGTGACTATGATCTTCGTATAGGTTCAATCCGTCTTTTGCAGGAAGAAAAGGATAAATTGATCGAGAAAATAAGTATTACAGTCCCTATCCACGAACTAAATCAGCAGATGATAACAGAACTTTCGGTATTGATCAAAACAAATCCGGGGCAAAGTCAGTTATATTTTAAAGTGATGGATGGTGAGAATAATATGCAATTGAATCTATTTTCACAGAATATCCGGTTAAATGTTACCCGTGAATTAATTGACTTCTTGATTGAAAATGAAAACGTTGATTTTAAAGTAAATTAATCTTGGTAAATGGTAAGGTAATTTGTAATTTTGCGTTCTTTT
>DAMCDT010000311.1:0-4445 GCA_032058265.1 Tannerellaceae bacterium | reverse complement strand
TATAATCGAAAATTGAATCAAAATGAAATATATAAATTTTAAAAACAGCATAATAGGATTAATATCCTTATTGTTTCTTATGGCAGGGTGTAGTGACAATTGGCTCGAACCTAAACCGCTATCTTTTTATACTCCCGAAAATTCTTATGTCGATGCAGCCGGTTTTTATTCCGCTTTAACAACTTGTGAACGTAATATGAGACATGAGTTTTTTGGTGATGGTGCTCCTATCCTTACAGAAATGATACAATCTGACATTTGTGTTGAAGGTACAACAGACAAGGCTGGCCCTCAGATGGATATGGATGTATCCTTATTGCCAGACCAGGAGTTAAATCATACAGATAGAACAAAAATAGGATGGTACTGGTATGAAGGATATAAAGGTATTAAATATGCCAACGTTGTTGTGGCGCGCATTGATGACGCCCTATATAAAGATGAAGCCGAACGTAATGCGGTATTAGGAGTAGCATACTTTCAAAGAGCTTATCGTTACTATAAGTTAACCCATCAGTTTGGCGATGTCCCTTATCTGGATTGGGAAATTAGTACTCCCAAATATGACTTTTACACGTATGACCGCTGGAGTATCTTGGAAAAAATGATTCCCGATTTAGAGTTTGCCTATCAATGGGTTCCTGAAAATGTTGATCGTGGAAGAACTTCAAAATCAGCATGTGGCGTTTTACTGATGAAATATTATATGGCTTTGGGATTATGGGACAAAGCTTTAGAAGTTGGAAAAGAGATTGTTGCTATACATCCATTGATGACCAACCGTTTCACAGCAAATCAATCTAAAGCCCGCACGAATTTAATGCATGATCTACATAGTGTAGAGGCCAAATTGGATATGACGAATACGGAAGGATTAATGTATGTGGTTGCATATCCCGAAGTAGATGGTTCTGCACGTATAGAGACTATGCGTAATGGTGTACCTTTCTGGAATAGTGGAAACGTTAAAACTCCGGAAGGAGAAACGGGTACAAGCCGTGATCCTCATAAAGATGAAACGGATCCGGAAATGGACTTAAATAAAACTTATGGCCGTGGTATAGGCCGGCTACGTCCTACTAATTATTTTCAATATGATATTTGGACAGAAAAAGAAATGAATGATTTAAGAAGCCCCTATAACAGGGATAGCTGGAGAAGTCCGGAAGACCTGAAATATAATAATTCCGCTTTATACGGCAAGAGTGAATGGTATGGAAAGAATTTAATAAAAAGTCCTGCGATGTCGGTAGAAGATACAATACGTTGTTGGTTCTCATGGCCTCATTATAAATTATTTGTTCCTGATCCATTGGAAGCACAATGGGGTGGCGGACAAACTCCTTGGTATATTTATAGGAGTGCAGAAGTTTATCTCATGATGGCGGAGTGTTATTACTGGAAAGACCAATTATCACAAGCTGCCGAAATGATGAATATAGTTCGGCAACGTGCTGGAGCAGATCCTTTAACCGCCATAGATATCAACATCGGAGAAATACTTAATGAAAGAGCTCGCGAGCTTTATTATGAAGAAAACAGGCATGTGGAAATTGTTCGGATTGCTTACACTTATGCTAAGTTTGGTAAATCATGTGAGGTGTTCGGTGGACGTACATATAAACTAGATAACTTTTCAGGTCCGGGAGGTGCAGGTTCCAATATTAAACAAGATGGAATTAACTTTTGGTATGACTGGGTCGTTAAAAATAATAATTTCTATAATAAAGGAGTCAAACATAAATGGGCAGAATATAAAATTAGTGTCCACCATATATTATGGCCTATACCTGCAAATGCTATTACCTCAAACATCCTGGGCGTTATTAATCAAAACGTGGGTTATCCGGGCACTGAGAAAAATCAACCTGCTTTGATCGTACCAAAAGAAGGTACTGTATTAGGACCTCAGTAATTCATTTGTGCCACCAGCTTGGCATAGTTGTGCCATGCTGGTGGCATTAATGTGCCTTCTTGTTGGCACAACAGTGCCAATACGATGGCATAAGCGTTTATATGCGATAAATCCTGTTAAAAATCTGCCTTAACTATCTTTTTGCCTAACTTTCCTCAACAAAATATAATGCAAATATTAAATTATCTTCTGCAAAAATAATATTTATCTTGTAGCCTTAAATGAAGCTATTTTTGTATCATATCAAGTGTAATACTAATAATCTAATTGAATAATACCATGATCACCCGAAGAGATTTTATCAAGCGATCACTAGGAACAGGAGCAGGCTTAATCGTTGCTCCTACTGTTGTTCCGGCATCCGTATTTGGGCCGAATGCGCCATCAAACCGTATAAATATAGGTGCAATTGGTACCGGACGTATCTCACGCGACCATGATATGCCTGGAGTATGGAAATATGATAATGTACGTATTATCGGCGCAGCAGACGTTGATGCTAACAGAGTGGCAGAAGCCAAGCAGTTGATAGAAGGTTATTATACAAAAAAAATGGGGAAACCATATACGGGCGTTACCACATATACTAATTATGAAGACTTATTGGCTAATAAAGATATTGATGCCGTATTGATAAGTACACCAGACCATTGGCATGCTAAAAATGCTATCGATGCCGTGCGTGCGGGAAAAGATGTATATCTACAGAAACCCACGTCCCTCACGATTGAAGAAGGCCGCAAGATGAGCGATGCGGTTAATGCCACGGGGCGTATCTTACAGATTGGTAGCCAGCAACGTTCAATGGAACAGTTCCGTGTGGCTTGTGAGTTGGTTCGTAATGGACGTATAGGTCAACTCAAAGAAATTGAAGTCCGGTTACCCGGCGATCCTCCCGGAGGTAATACACAAGAAATGCCTGTTCCCAAAGGGTTCAATTATGACATGTGGTTGGGGCAGACTCCTTATGTTTATTATACGGTAGACAGAGTACATCCGCAACAAGGATACGGACGTCCAGGATGGTTGCGTTGCGAGCAATTTGGGGCAGGAATGATTACCGGTTGGGGCGCACATCATTTTGACATCGCTCATTGGGCTATGGATAAGGAATATTCAGGACCGATTGAGATTTATGGGAAAGCACAATTTGCCACTGGCGGCTTATGGGATGTTCATGGACCATACGAGACAGAAATGCTCTATGACAACGGAGTGATTGTTACAGGAACAACAGACTCAAAAGAAAAACCGAATGGTGTATTATTTACCGGAACTGAAGGCTGGATATTTGTAAGCCGGGGAGCTTACGCTGCTTCACCTAATGAACCGATAAGCACCAGTTCAAAAGCATTGCAAGCTTCCGATCCGAAAATATTATCTCCATTAACTGATAACGATCCTGTGCGGTTATATGTTAGTACGGATCATCATGGTAACTGGTTGGAAAGTGTGAAAACACATAAACAGAACATTACACCTGCTGAAGTAGCCCATCGTTCCTGTACAGCATGTTTATTACAGCATATAGCTATGAAGTTGAACAGAAAACTATATTGGGATCCTGTTTTAGAACGATTTAAAAATGATGACGAGGCTAATTCAATGATAGCACGTCCACACAGGCCTCCTTATAATTTTTAATAAGAACTGTAAAAGATGAAAACATTAGTTATATCATTACTGTGCTTGTTTGTTAGTAACATTGGTGCCGCAAACAAAGTAACCATAACAGTCCAGGCCGGGTCTTATGATAGGATGGATTGTGTTGTATTCGCTGATGTATCCTCTCTGGATATAAACATGTCTTCTTATGTTGAACTATATGAAAAAGTTGGAAAGGAAAAGAAAGAAACAACTTGTCAAATTGTTATTGAAGAAGGAAAAACTCCCCGATTATGTTGGATACTGGAAGGAAAAACGAAAGCTGGAACAATACGTACGTTTATAGCTCAAAAAACAAAAAAACAAAAAACGACCGTTGCTTCTATGCTGGTAGAAGATAATCGAAAAGCATTGATCCTGAAAAAGGATGGAAAGAAGATACTGCAATACAATTACGCACATGTAGAACCACCGGTAGGTGTAGATAAAGCGTATGGCCGAAGCGGTTTTATTCATCCGGCATATTCACCGGCAGGCAATATACTCACAACTATTCAGCCTAAAGACCATTACCACCATTATGGTATATGGAATCCCTGGACACGTATCATGTATGATGGTAAAATGTATGACCTTTGGAATCTCTATGATAAACAAGGAACAGTAAAAGCAAACCGTATAGAAGATATTTATCAGGGTAGTTTGTGTGCCGGCTATACAGCCGGTCTGGATCATTATATTTTTAACCAGTCCGGAGAAAAGGTAATCATAAATGAATTATGGAAAATAAAAGCCTGGAATATCTCTGAAGGTTTTCTGTGGGATTTTGAGTCGCATTTGCATCCGTCCACCTCATTACCGGTACTCATAAAAGAATACCGATATGCCGGTTTTGGTTACCGCGCTACCCAAGAATGGACAAAAA
>DAMCDT010000310.1:0-4451 GCA_032058265.1 Tannerellaceae bacterium | reverse complement strand
TATCTCTTCTTTTATTGCATCTCAGGAATATATGTTTGTATATGATGCTGATAAGTTTGTAAATATGCGGGAGGAGGCAGGTACGCAATATCAGGTGACAGACACGCTGTATAACCTTCAGGTGGTTAAAATGGAACATACAGTTGGGGACTGGTGTAAGGTGATGAAGGATAAAGATTCAGAGGGTTATGTTCATAAGAGTCGTTTAAGGGAAATCCCACTCAAACTGCAAAGTACATTGGATTCTTTATTTCTGCCGGATCAATACATTATGGGTAATGATAAACTGGTATACGGAGAAATTCCTATATATAGCTGCCCGTTCGGAAATATATTTGTCGCGTCAGCACAGTGCCCTGAAATAATAGTATGGTTTAACAGTCCTGCTTATCAGGTAAAGAAACAGTTTTATCAGGATGGTGATATCCGAAGAGGCCATGTATTAAGTATAAATGTGATTGCATCTGAATTGAATATCATAAATATAAAAACGAAAGAAGTGTTGGAATACCGGGATGAAGTCACCGCATTTCATAATATTCTGATTAGAGAAGGATGTATATTGTTTGATGATTTTAATTTTCAATATATCTTTTATAATAATAGAAAAGGAAAGACATGCCGGGGAGTTCAGTCTTTTATATCTTATTCAAACTATCCGTTACCGGATAAAAAACAGTTAGATGTAGCACTTAATCTTGCCGAAAAGCTAATAAACAACAATAAAATAGACAACGATTCTTACCCGGAAGAAGCGGATTCAATGGGAATAAATAGTTTTAATTTTCTGAGTATACTCCGTAACGCTTATTTTAATGGCAATCAAAAAGCTCGTGAGTATTATCCTTATGTCTTATTGAATTTCCCTGTCGATGGCGGCGATTATCATGAGTGGCTGGATTATAGTATCGAATATTGGGGATATATTAACAGGGGAGAAACAGAATTTTGACAAGTGATAGTTTGAGCTTAATTTTTAGGGAAAAATGATATTTTATCGGCGTATTTGCTTTCATTTGAAAAATAATGTGTAATATTGCGCTTGATAACGAAAAAAGAAAAAACATCATGATGCATGCAATCTTTGCATATTATACATGGGCTTTAACAATGACCCCCTGGGGGGTGAGAATAAACAAATAAACAATAGCAGAGGCCACGTCCTGCGTTGTAGCAATTCCTACATTGCGTTTCTTTTATTTCCGGTGTTTCCGGGTTTCTTAATCAAAAATACATACATACTATTAAACAAAATACGATGAAAGTATTAAAATTCGGCGGAACATCCGTAGGTTCCGTGAATAGCATTTTAAACGTAAAGAAAATTGTTGAAGCAATAGACGAGCCGGTAGTGGTAATAGTTTCTGCATTGGGTGGTATAACCGATAAACTTTTGGCTACTTCTTTTATGGCATCCAAGGGTGATGTCGCCTATGAGAAAGAACTTTCAGAAATAATATCCCGCCATTTAGATGTGATCGAAGGGGTCATTCCGGATGACAACTTACGAAAAGAAGTGCAGACGAAAGCGATGGCTTTGCTTGACGAACTCTCCAATATATTCAAAGGTGTATATCTTATCAATGATCTGTCGCCTAAAACTTCCGACACGATTGTAAGCTATGGCGAACGTATTTCTTCACTGATCATTTCGCATGTTATCAAAGATGCAAAACTGTTTGATTCGCGGAAGTTCATCAAAACGATTCCCCAGTTTAACAAACATATAGTTGATTTTGAATTAACCAACCAACTTATTAAAGAAGTATTCACACCGCTTCCTAAGGTTTCATTGGTTCCCGGATTTATATCTTCCAACAGGGACAATGGTGAAGTAACGAATCTGGGGCGTGGTGGTTCGGATTATACCGCTGCTATATTGGCAACGGCACTGGATGCCACTGTACTTGAAATATGGACGGATGTAGATGGTTTTATGACTGCCGATCCGCGTGTGATCAGCTCCGCTTACGTGATTGAGCGGTTGACATTTACCGAAGCTATGGAATTATGTAACTTCGGTGCGAAAGTGATCTATCCGCCAACTATTTATCCGGTATATCATAAGAATATCCCTATCCGTATACTCAATACATTCAATCCCGAAGCGCCCGGAACATATATCTCTAAAGAGCGGAGTAACGGTTCAAGTAAAGCAATGATCAAAGGGATCTCGTCTATTAACGATACTTGCCTGATCACTGTGCAGGGCCTCGGTATGGTAGGTATTATCGGTATCAACTACCGTATATTCAAGACGTTGGCGAAAAACGGTATCAGTGTATTTATGGTTTCGCAAGCCAGTTCGGAAAATAATACCACTTTTGCCGTACGTAATGCCGATGCGGATTTGTCTGTTTATGTACTGAACGAAGAGTTTGCGTTAGAGCGTGCCCAGGGAGAGATCAGCGATATTACAGCAGAGAAAGACCTGGCGACGGTTGCGATCGTAGGTGAGAATATGAAACGTACGCCCGGTATTGCCGGTCGTTTGTTCGGCACGTTAGGACGTGCGGGGATTAGTGTGATTGCCTGTGCACAAGGGGCTTCCGAAACGAATATATCATTCGTTATCAAACATAAATACCTGCGGAAAGCGCTTAACTCAATTCATGATTCCTTTTTCCTTTCAGAATATAAAGTCTTAAACCTGTTTATTGTCGGTATTGGAACCGTCGGTAAGAAGTTATTGGAACAAATACGTATCCAACAGGCTATGCTGATGGAACAAAACAGCTTAAAGCTGCGGGTGGTAGGTATTGCCAATTCGAAGAAATTATTGCTCTGCCGTGAGGGACTGAACCTCGAAACAGGAATAAAAGACTTGAAAGAAAAAGGCGAAGACAGCTCTCCCGTACATTTGTGTGAAGAGATACTGAAAATGAATATTTTCAATTCGGTATTTGTGGATTGTACCGCCAGTTCAGAAATTGCAGATATCTATCCAGCCTTATTAAAGAATAATATATCTGTTGTTGCTGCCAATAAGGTTGCTGCTTCATCATCTTATAATAATTATGCGAACCTGAAAGATACGGCACGTCAAAGGGATGTAAAATTCCTCTTTGAAACAAATGTAGGAGCAGGCCTCCCGATCATTAATACGATGAACGACCTGATCAATAGCGGCGACCATATCCTGAAACTGGAAGCTGTATTATCCGGTAGTCTTAATTTTATTTTCAATACGATCAGCGCTGATATCCCATTCAGCAGAGCTATCGAAATGGCGAAAGAAGCTAACTATGCCGAACCTGACCCACGTATCGACCTGAGCGGTAAGGATGTTGTCCGTAAATTGGTCATCCTTGCCCGCGAAGCAGGCTATAAAGTGGAGCAGAAAGATGTAAAAATAAACCTGTTTATACCTGAAAAGTATTTTGAAGGTTCACTGGCAGACTTCTGGAATAATATCAAAGAGCTGGATGAACAGGTAGAAGCTATGCGTAAACGGGTGGAATCGGAAAAAAAGCATATCCGCGTAGTCGCTAAAATGGAAAAAGGCGCTTGCGAAATAGGCATACAGGAAGTAGACCGCCACCATCCGTTCTACGAACTGGAAGGAAGCAACAACATCATCATGATCTCGACCGAAAGATATTACGATTATCCCATGATCATCAAAGGCTACGGAGCCGGTGAAGACGTCACGGCGGCAGGAGTCTTCGCCGATATTATCTCAATCGCTAACATTCGTTAGCGATTGAGATAATATCGGCAGTTGAAAATTGAAAATTGAAAGTTGAAAATGGGGTTTCAACTGACTTATGTTAACCAAAATACTTTAATAATGAAAGAGAATGTTGTGATGGAAAAATCGTATGGGTTTGCTATACGTATTGTAAACTTATATAGAGTTTTGAGAAAAAGGGATGAGTTTGTTTTGTCAAAGCAGTTGATTCGCTCTGGGACGGCTATTGGAGCGTTAATAGCTGAGGCAGAACATGCTCAATCAAAAGCGGATTTTGTAAGTAAAATAAATATAGCTCTCAAAGAAGCAAATGAATCAAAATATTGGATCAAGCTTCTAAAAGATACAGGTTATATCACACATGAAGAGTTTACATCAATATCCACTGATTGTTATGAATTGATAAAACTCACAGCAAGTATAATTAAAACAAGCAAAAATGAAAAATAAGAAAAGAATAATTAGCTTAAACGTAATGTTTAGCTCTGTAAACGTTTTCAATTTTCAATTTTCAATTTTCAATTAAAATTATTATGAAGAGCATAATAATTTTAGCCGATGGCGCTGCTGATGAGCCTATTGAAAGTTTAGGCGGAAGGACGCCTCTTGAGTATGCACATACGCCTAATATGGATAAGTTGGCGGAACTGGGTGCGACCGGGCGATTAAAGACAGTTGCTGATGGGTTTCATCCGGGAAGTGAAGTGGCTAATCTTTCGGTTTTAGGATATGATTTACCAACTGTTTATGAAGGGCGCGG
>DAMCDT010000309.1:0-4470 GCA_032058265.1 Tannerellaceae bacterium | reverse complement strand
AGAAGAAAGTAAGCAGGATACGACTGTGGTCCAACGTGAAAGGAAAGGTTTCTTTAAAAGGTTGGCAGAAGCTTTTGTGCCGACTACTACCGGAGATACTGCTATTGTTGTAAACAAAACCAATCGTCTGCAGGTGGATACATTAGTAAATGTTTATGATCCCTCAAAAGAGATAAATGCTGCGCTAATGCGAATACAAAGGGATATAACCAGGGAACGCGAAAATCTGAACCGTAAATTGATGGAACGCACAAGTCGCTTACGGAATAATAATAATGTTATAACAAGTGAGATTAACAGGATACTTCTTGAAATCGAAGAAGAAGAAAATAGTGCCGCTTATGAACAGGAATTACGAAAAGAAGGAATATTACACGAAGCATCTAATCATCTGGCAACCATTGCGCTTGTATCAATCGTTATAATCCTTTTCTTTCTTGTTTTAATAATCCGGGATGTCTCAAAGAGCAGGTATTACCGTAGACAACTTGAAAAAGCAAATCAATACGCGGAAGACTTATTGCAAAAACGTGAAAAACTTATGTTAACGATCAGTCATGATATCCGTTCGCCCCTCTCCTCTATTATGGGTTATATTGATTTGCTAAAACAAAATAATTCAACCAACAAACAAGAGGAATATCTGGATAATATGACTTTCTCCGCAAAGCACACGTTATCGTTGGTAAATGATCTTTTAGACTCACACCGGTTAGAGTCCGGCCAGATGGATATAAATCCTGTATCTTTTGATGCTACTGTACTATTTAAAACAATTTTCGCAGAATATAAACCATTAGCCAATGCGAAAGGTTTGAAATTCAATCTTCACTTAAATAATGAGATTGATAAAGTTTATTCGGGTGATATTGTGCGTATAAGGCAGGTTGTAGGGAATTTGCTCTCTAATGCTATAAAATTTACGTCAAAGGGTAGGGTCGATTTATCTGTTTTAATAAATACGAATGATTCTCAGCAAAGTCAACTTACAATTTCAGTAAGAGATGAAGGGCCGGGAATTGCTCCGGAAGAACAGGAAAAGGTTTTCGGAGAGTTTACACGTCTTGCCGGAGCAGAGAAAGCAGACGGTTTTGGTTTAGGTTTGGCTATAACGAACAAGTTGGTGCGTTTAATGGGGGGGACGATATCATTACAAAGCGAATTAGGAAAGGGTTCCGAATTTACAGTATGTTTGCCATTAACGGTTTCGGATACGAAAGATCATGAAGAAGAAACTATACCGGATAACGATAATATAAAAACAAGTCCGGCTTTAGGACGCTCATTAAATTGCCTGGTGATTGATGATGACATATTGCAGATAAGGCTTACGGAGGAATTATTAAAACGTAATAATGCGAATGTAATATGTAGTACCAATCCTAATGCGGCAATCGGTTTACTTAAAAATGGCAGGTTTGATGTTCTGTTAACGGATATTCAAATGCCCGGAATGGATGGATATGCTTTGCTTAAACAAATCAGGACATCCGGTATTCCGGGTGCGGATACTATTCCTGTAATTGCTTTATCTGCAAGCATAGCAGAGGATGCCAAGCATTATAAAAAAGCTGGTTTTAGCGGATTCCTTATCAAACCATTTACTTCAGAAG
Source organism: Tannerellaceae bacterium (assembly GCA_032058265.1). Taxonomy (GTDB): domain Bacteria; phylum Bacteroidota; class Bacteroidia; order Bacteroidales; family Tannerellaceae; genus DFXE01. The sequence goes on along the minus strand of DAMCDT010000309.1, from coordinate 2,857 downwards.
AGTTGGTTGCTTTACTGAATAATTTATTATTGGTCGATATTGAGCCTGATAATTCTCTTAATATATCCTCTCTTACTTCTTTCGCAGGGGATGATAAAGAAGCTTCAGCTTCTATTCTTAAAACATTTTCGGAGGAAACCCAAAAGAGTATACAGCTTTTAAAAGATGCGTTAAATAAGAATGATCGTGAACAGTCTTCAAAGGTATCCCATAAATTGATCCCGCTATTCACCATGCTTGAAGCTAATGAGCTTGTTCAACAATTAAGGATATTGGAAAAAAATGATAAAGCTTTACCGGAAACAGATTGGAACAAAATACTTGTAAATGTAATAAAACAATCGGAAGCAATACTGAAAGAAATTGACTCGATGAGGAAATAAATTGTGGAAAGTGTGGAATAATTCCACAATATGTGGTGTGATTCCACACTTTACCCGATAAAAGAAAAGAAGGAATTCATTTCCTTCTTTTCTTTTATCTTACTAATAATGAGTATTTTATAATCGAATAAATTTCATTATTTGTTTTTGGCACGGTATTCGCTAATAATAAAGTAATAGTATATATTAAATTATGGCATTTCTACATTTAACCTTTTAATTTTAAAGAGTAATCGTAACAATAACTATAAGAGTTATTAGAATTCATTTTAGAAAGGCTGTCTCTGTGTTGAGGTGGTCTTTTGCTTTTTAATCAGCCCTGCTCATCACTAATTTACCATGTTTGATACCTTTAATGGTTGTGAGGCGATCGGATAGTTCGGTTAGCCGGTTTGCAATTCCCATTACAGTAGCAATATGCATACAAAAGTTTTGATTCACATAATATTGAGACGAAGAAAGAATAACATCAGTATACTGTTGCTGGATCGTGGTTATTTTAGAAACAATTTCCTTTTTTGCCTGATCGTACATTATAATAATAGTCCCGGCAACAATATGGTTGCATAACCATTTTTGTTCCGCTACGTTCTTTTCAATAAGGAACCTGATTGCTTGTGAGCGGTTAGCAAATCCATTTTGTTTTACATAGTGATCAAGTACATCCAGTAATTCTTCTTCTAAAGATACTCCAAAACGTTTCAGTGACATAAAATAATATTTAATTCACCTCAAAGATATACATTCCTCGGAGAACTTTCCCATCTTTGGTTATTCCTTCGACAGTCACCTGGAATTCCCCTGTAAGATCCGAAGTGCTGAAAGGAATGTCTAAAGATGATTTATTTTCTGTTTGAATTTCCGGTGCCCATAATAAAGTGTGACGGTAGTCAGGAATACGTTTATTTCGATTTGTTTCATTAGAATAATCAGGTGCATAAAAATGCCGGCGGGGTTGTGTGCCTTCATAATCAAAAAACTGCGTTGATTCATCCACTTTCAATGTTGGATAATCTTTATTATAAGTTGTAAAGAAAATAATGCCGTCAAAGAACTGACTTCCAAAAACATACTTACCTGTGTAAACATCAATTTTATAAACTAATAATGGGTCATATCTGAAAATGGATTCATGATCAGTGATAGGCACCCCGTCCAGTAAAATTAAAGAATTACCTATAGAGAATCCTGTTCGCTCTTCATTTAGTACAGACAATAATCTGGTATTATTGATACGTCTCCATCTAAGAGAAGGAATGAATTCAATAACAACTTCTTCCATCGTAGTAAACCGTGTGTATTCATCCAGAATATATGAACGGTCCGGTTTCCATTCGAAATGTGCTAATAAGGAATCAATTTGACTTAACGAATCAGCCGTATAGGTATGTAGTACCTGCAAACCAACACTTCTTTGAGTTAATTCATCTTTCCACGCCGGATTCATAATAAATTCCTGCATTTTAGTTTCGGAGTGTGTACTAAAAGGCGTTTGAATATCGATTCTATATTTTTTATTTGATGGTGAATAAGTGGCAGTAGCTATTTCGTGCATACCGGATATTCGCTTGGTATAAAAATATACATCGTTATTATTATTTAGATTGTTTTGCTGTCCGCCGAACAATCTTACCTGATTACCTACAAATCCCAATAAAGGTGACACTCTTTCCCTTATCGATGATTCATTATTTTCGACGTCCACTATTTTACCGGTAAGTATATGTCCTTCATATTCTGGTAATAATTTCGTTTGAATCGTGGATTGTGGAAGTAATGATAATTGTTTTTCCCATCTGCTAATATTGATTCCATTTGCTGGATATATAATATCTTTCCCTGTAACGGATACAGCTAAAGAATGAATATTATCAGGTAATCCCTGGATATGAACATTTCCGGATGAGCGGGTAGTATAAGCCTGTTTTTCTGTGGTTACAGACAGTGAATTCTCCAACACAGAAGGGGTAGGAGCATTTATGGTGGTATCTATTTTTATGGTTTGATCAGTTCTGAAAGTATTTATTATTGCAATTGGTTTATTAAAGTAAATGGATTCTCCTTCATTTTGCATATAACGGGTATAAGCAACCATGCGATAATATCCTGTTGGCAATGTAGCAGGTAATTCCATCCAACCTTCTCCAATACCATTGTTGATTTCCAATTTGACCTGCACCTGTGCCGTGGTTTCATCTAATAATTCAACATATCCGATTTTACTAAATGAAGTTGGTTTTCCTTCAGCATCCGTCAGATATAATTTCATCCATAGTAATTCTCCTGATAAATAAAGCTCTTTATCTGTTTGTAAATAAACTCTTTCACGCAATTCACTATTCGTTATTGCCTGAATTGGCTGCAATATAATTGCTAATAAAACAAATGATACTATATATTTATATCTTTTCATATGAGAAGTATTACTATATTTTTAAAATTATAAATGATCCGTAGGCCAAAAATCAGGTTTA
>DAMCDT010000308.1:0-4476 GCA_032058265.1 Tannerellaceae bacterium | reverse complement strand
GAACGATTGTTTGATGCTTTCTCTGAAAGAGGCAATACATTTGTAATAGCTTTATCCGATCATGGCACTTGTTATGGTGAAGATGGTTTTTATAATCATTGCCTTTCCCATGAAATTATATATACGGTTCCTTATAAACACTTTTTTCTGAAACAATGAATCTGAAAATACCGCAATATATCCATTATATGTACAGTTATCCGCATAAAACGGCGTATCGTCCATTTGATGTACCAATTGATATTAAGAATTATCTGGATAAGGAAAAAGGAAAAGACGCCAGCCTTTATTTTCATATTCCTTTTTGCAAATATAAATGTGGGTATTGTAATTTATTCTCTCAACAAAATAAAAATCCCGGGCGGATACAAGAGTATTTAGAAACTTTGCAAAGACAAGCAGAACAATTATCTTTATTAACAAAAGAGTTAAACTTCACCTCGTTGGCGATAGGCGGCGGAACTCCTTTACTTCTAGATAATGCTCAGCTATCCCGGTTGTTTGAAATCATTGCTTTATTTAATATCAACCCTGAAAATGTATTCACATCTATTGAAACATCACCTGATTATACTGATCCGGAAAGTTTGCAAGAATTGAAAAATAAAGGTATCGAAAGGCTTAGCATCGGTATTCAAAGCTTTCATCAGGATGAATTATATAGTTTAGGAAGGAGAACCACAATAGAGAATTGCTTAACTGCACTAAATACGATACGACAAACAGAGTTTCCTCAGTTTAATATTGATTTAATATATGGCATAAAAGAACAAACGGTTGATCGTTTTATTGGGTCAATACAAACCGCTATATCCTATCAACCAACCGAACTATTTATATATCCTTTATACGTAAGGGAAGGAGTAAAGATTAATAATAGAGCCGCGAACGAGAATATTTATAATTTATATAAAGCTGGCCGAAATGAATTAATAAAGGAAGGTTTTATACAAACTTCGATGAGGCGGTTTGTTAGAAAGCACTCACCTGATTTAGAATATTCGTGCGGAGATGAAACGATGTTATCCTGTGGCTGCGGAGGACGTAGCTATATCAGCGATTTACACTTTGCAGCTCCTTATGCAGTCAATCAAAAGAGAATCAAATCAATTATTGATCAATATATACAAACAACAGATTTCACTCAAATCAATAATGGTTTTATTTTGTCAGTTGATGAACAGAAGAGGCGGTACATCATTAAGAACTTTATGTATTACCGGGGAATCGATAAAGAAGACTATAAACTACGTTTTAAAGAAGAGGTAACGGATACTTTTGATTTTGATAGGTTATTTGACAAAGGATTTATTGAAGAATTGGAAGGCTTCTTAAAACTGACGGAGAAGGGTATGGCTTTCTCTGATGATATCGGACAATTATTTATCTCACCGTATGTTCGGAACCGTATGGATGAATATATATTAGAATGAATGATACAAAGAATGTATATTACAGAGGTAGCCTGAAAACCTGCAATTACAGTTGTTCCTATTGTTCGTTTGCCCGAAAAGAAACAATACCTGAAACAAAGGAGGATAAGAAAGAGCTTACTCATTTTTATGACTGGATAAAAAAATCAAATTCAACGATGCGACTCATGTTTCTACCCTATGGAGAAGCATTGATCCACCTCTATTATCAGGAAGCTATAATTCGATTTTCCCAGTTGGATAATATAAAGGGTATTTCCTGCCAGACTAATCTTTCCTTTAATACCCACTCTTTTATTCAAAGACTTAAAGCATCTCATGTAGATGTGTCTATAATAAAACTTTGGGCAAGCTTTCATCCTGAAATGGTTGTGATAGAGGAGTTTGTTGATAAAGTACATTTCTTAAAAGAAGAAGGGCTAGAACTAGCTGTAGGTGTGGTTGGCAGTAAGAATAATAAAAATATTATCGCTGAATTACGACAACAACTTGATCCACAACTTTATTTGTTTATTAATGCTATCCAAAGAAGTAGACAAAGATTGGATGAAGAGGATATTGCTTTCTTTTCATCGATCGATCCTTTATTCAGGTTTGATTATAAGAATGTCAAAGCCGATTTTGAAATATGTAAAGGAGGAAAAACAACATTCTTTGTAAATAGCAAAGGTGATATTTACGCCTGTCCACGAAGTTCACATAAAGGAGGGAATATCTACATAGACAATGAATTTAAAACGTTTATCTGTAATAAGAAGGTTTGTGATTGTTATATTACTTATAGTAATATGCCGTCTTCTTTAAGTGAAATGATGGGAGAGGGGAGTTTCTTCCGTATTCCAACAAAGAGAAAGATAAAAGCCTTCTTTTTTGATATAGACGGAACATTAATTAGTAATCACGGCGAAATTCCGGAAAGTTATAAGAACGTGCTTTTTCTCTTACGAAATAAAATGCCATTGTTTTTAGCGACCTCACTTCCTTTGAATCATGCGAAAAGACGTTTAGGAAAACTATTTCAAATGTTTGCCGGAGGCGTTTTCGCCGATGGCGGTCATATAAAATACAATGATAATGATGAATATATTCCCATAGCAACGGAACCATCTATTGACGAAACCGTCTATCGTATTACTAAATACAAATATGGAGGAGAAGTATACAAATATGCTGTAACAGCTCCGACAACAGATAAAGCCAGCCTCCTTTTATCTCAATTGGATGAAAACCTTTACCAGTTATATCAGGAAAATCGTTTATTGACCATTACAAACAAATCTGCAAATAAGAAGAATGGGGTGGAAGCTATTTGTAATGAACAAGGAGTAAACCTCAATGAAGTGGCAGCTATTGGCAATTCAATGAATGACTTGCCAATGCTTACTTCTGTGGGTTATCCCTGTGCCGTACTTAATGCAGAAAAGGAATTATTTCAATATGTGAAATACATATTAAATCCTGATCATTTGCTTATGTTCTTTAATTGACCACAATTTCATCGAACATCATATAAACCTTTCCTCCTTTTTGCTCATGCCACGCAGGTAGAGTCTTGATCGACTCTGCGATAATCTTGAGATACCTGGTCTTTACAGGAGTCGGTAAATTAGTTGTTAAGCCTTGTATGATAGGATCAATATGCCCAGTACTTTCCGCATTAGTATATTTACTCACTTCTTCAAAATGCTTACCATCAGAAGATGTCAATAGGGTAATACTTTTAGGGATAAAAAGATTACCCCTTGTATTCAGGTAAGAATTCATACGGACAGTCGATATTTCCGTTTCTTCTTCGAAATCGATAATAGCTTCCATATCTGTTCCCAAAAATCCTAACCATGTTCCTGTGCGATAACTTGTCTTAGCGCCTAGACGTCCGTCAACTAAAATACCCGGTCCACCGAACGTGTATTTTTCATCCGGCGGATTAATTAAAATAATAGGCTTTTTGTAGGCCTTGTGTGTGATCAGTTCTGTGTCATCTGGTTCATCTTCAAAAATATACTTACAATATTTGTAATCCAGTTTATCAAATAATAACGTAAGCCGTTTCAATCTTGAAACTAAATCGTCATAGTCTTTGGTTTCCGGATTTGTCCAGACTGTTTCAGCTAAAGCACACATGCGAGGCAATAACATATATTCGACATGTTTGCTTGTCGGCATATATTCCGACCATAAATTAACCTGTGCTCCGAGAATATGTTTTTTCTTATCTTCATCCAATCCTTCCGGCATGGGATTAAAAGAATATACCTTATCTAATTCTATTAACCATCCATACGTATAAGGTTGTTTATCGACATTTGGAGCCTGATAAAAATTAAGGTAAACATACTCTTCCGGCGTCATAATTACATCATGTCCTTTATTCGCGGCATAAATGCCACCTTCCATCCCATTCCATGACATAATAGTAGCGTTAGGGGCAATCCCTCCTTCCAGTATCTCGTCCCAACCGATGATGCTTTTTCCTTTGGCGTTGATCATCTTTTCGACTCTGGCAATAAAGTAACTTTGTAGTTGTTCTCCAGCCGTATGCTCTTGGGTGGGCTTAATTCCTAAATTCCTCATCCTAGCCTGGCATTTAGGACATGCCATCCATCGGTTCTTTAAGCATTCATCACCTCCAATATGAATATATTTCGAAGGAAATAATGAAATAACTTCATCAAATACCCCTTCCAGAAATGTAAAAACATCTTCGTTACCGGCACATAATACATCCTCAAATATTCCCCAACCGGTAGCTACTTGATAAGGGCCACCCGTGCAACCTAATTCCGGATAGGATGCCAATGCTGCTAATGTATGACCAGGAATATCGATTTCAGGTATGATTGTTATGTGCCTGTCAGCAGCATATTGAATAATTTCTTTTATTTCTTCTTGTGTGTAAAACCCTCCGTGAGGCGTTTCCTTGTATTGATCGGTGTGTCTTCCGATAATGGTTTTATCCCGTTGAGATCCTATTTCAGTTAATTTAGGATATTTCTTGATTTCAATGCGCCATCCCTGGTCATCTGTTAAGTGCCAATGAAAA
>DAMCDT010000307.1:0-4479 GCA_032058265.1 Tannerellaceae bacterium | reverse complement strand
TACAATGATGAGTGTTTTTTATTAAATTAGCATGTCAAAATAAGAAACATACATGGCATATATCGATTATTACAAAATACTGGGAGTTAATAAAGACGCAACCCAGGATGATATTAAAAAAGCATATAAGAAACTGGCAAGGAAACATCATCCGGACTTGAACCCGAATGATACGGATGCTCACCGTAAGTTTCAGGAACTTAATGAAGCAAATGAAGTGTTGAGCGATCCTGAGAAACGAAAGAAGTATGATCAATATGGCGAGAACTGGAAACATGCCGATCAGTTTGATGCACAACAAAATCAATATGGCCAGTATCAGGGGAGTGATGATGGAGGCGCATTTTGGTCGTCATCAGGTGATGGCAGCGGATTCTCCGACTTTTTTGAACAAATGTTCGGTTCTCGTATGGGAGGCAGCCGAAGCAGTAGTTATGGCTTCCGTGGCCAGGACTTTACGGCTGAATTACATCTTTCTTTGATGGATGCCGCCAAAACTCATAAGCAGGTAATTAATCTAAATGGGAAAAGTTTACGTATTACTGTACCAGCCGGTATTGCTGATGGACAAACGATTAAGTTGAAAGGACAGGGTGGAGAAGGAGTTAATGGCGGACCCCAAGGCGATCTGTATATTACTTTCATTATAGCGGAAGACAGCCGGTTTAAACGGGTAAAGAATGACTTATATGTAACAGCTCCTTTAGATCTTTACACGGCCATATTAGGCGGAGAGCAGATCGTGGAAACGATGGATGGTAAAGTCAAACTGAAAGTAGCTTCAGGTACTCAGAACAATACGAAAGTACGATTAAAAGGAAAAGGTTTCCCCGTTTATAAAAAGGATGGACAATTCGGTGACCTTATCGTTTCTTATTCTATTGATATACCTACTAACCTGAACGATAAGCAAAAAGAGTTATTTAGGGAAATACAACGTCTCACTCAAAAATAGAACAGTATGCAACCAGATATAATTATTGTCAGTGAATATTGCAGGAAGATAAACCTGGACCCGTCTTTCCTGTATGAACTGGAAGAGAGTGGCCTTATATCTATCTCGATTGAAGATGGAGAGAAATACTTTGAATCTTCACAGTTACCGGTTTTGGAGAAATACATCCGTATGCACTATGATCTTTCTATTAATGTAGAAGGTATTGATGTGATACAGAATATGCAGAATCGGATGACTGAATTGGAAGAAAGAATTATACATTTACGAAACCGGTTGCGGATATATGAATCTGATTTCTTTGACGAATTAGAATAATGCTTACATTTGCTTCTCATCAATACATTAATTTTATGAAGAAGCAAATCTTATCTTTTTCCATCTTGTTTTCTTTGCTGATGTTAGCCGGATGCAAATCAGGCAATAAGCAAAAGGAATTTTCATTATCTTATGAAAAGTATGTATTAAGCAATGGTTTGGAGGTTGTGCTGCATGAAGATACGTCCGATCCTATCGTTGCTGTAGCTATTCAGTATCATGTAGGATCTAACCGGGAAAAACCCGGAAAGACAGGATTTGCCCATTTCTTTGAACACATGTTATTTCAACGTTCGGAGAATCTGAAACGGAATGAATATATAAGCAAAATCAATGATCTGGGAGGAAGTTTTAATGGGGGGACATGGAAAGACGGTACCATCTATTACGAAGTAGTTCCCAATGATGCACTTGAAAAAGTTTTGTGGATGGAGTCAGACCGTATGGGTTATTTCATCAATACGGTAACACAACAAGGTCTGGAGCGAGAGATTGATGTAGTTATAAATGAAAAGCGCCAGGGAGTAGACAACCGTCCGTATGGTTATACCAGCGAAGTGATCTATAAGAATTTGTACCCTGTCGGACATCCGTATAGCTGGACTGTTATTGGGGATATTGCCGATTTGCAAAGTTCAACAGTAGAAGATGTAAAAGAATTTTACCATCATTATTATGCTCCTAATAATGCAACACTCGTAATTGCAGGTAATTTCAATAAAGAAGAAGCTAAGCAATGGGTAGAAAAGTATTTTGGTGAAATCAAATCACGAGATGAAGTAGAAAAAATAGTTGCCCAACCGGTGCAATTAAACAAAGAGATCCGTCTTTATCATGAAGATAAGTTTGCTAATATGCCTGAATTGACATTGACTTATCCTGCACCGGAAATGTATAATAAAGATGCTTATGCATTAGATATATTGGTTCGATTATTATCAGAAGGTAAAAAAGCGCCTATTTATAAAGAAGTTGTAGATAATGCCAAACTGGCTCCATCCGTGCGTATGTATAACAACTCTATGGAGTTGTCAGGAGAAATCACTCTTTCCATACGTGCTTTTCCCGGAAAATCTTTGAATGATGTTTACTCAGCGATCCAGAAAGGAATGAATGATTTCGAACAAACCGGAGTGAACGAGGAAGATTTGCAACGGATCAAGAATATGAATGAGACTTCCTTTTATCAGGGAATCAGTTCAATAATGAGCAAAGCGTTCCAGATTGCTTCCGCAAACGTATTCGGGGGTAGTCCCGAAAAGATGGAATATGAAGTAAAGATGATGAATGCGGTTACAACAGACGATGTAATGCGTGCATATCAAACATATTTGAAAGGGAAACCAGCAGTTATAACCAGTTTTGTTCCGATGGGACAAACGGATCTTGTGTTGGCGGGTTCCGAGAAAGCAACCGTATCGGAAGAAAAACTGGAAAGCCAGTCCTTGAAGTCGGAAGCAGGAGCCATTCAGGATAGTGATGACGATTATGAACATACTCCATCATCATTTGATAGAAGTATTGAACCTCCGCTCGGAACTCTTTCGGAAATAGTTCAACCGCAAATATGGAATGCCGGGTTATCTAATGGAATCAAGGTAGCCGGAATCGAGCAAAACGAATTACCGTTGGTTTACTTTAATATTGTTATTGAGGTCGGTACTTCCAGTGATACCGAAGGTAAGGCCGGTTTAGCAAACATGACAGCCCAGTTACTGAGAGAAGGAACACAGAACAAAACACCTGAAGAATTTGAAGATGCTATTAAGAACCTTGGTGCATCACTCCACGTCTATGCCGGTCAAACAACAACTACCATAGCAGGTAATTGTTTATCTAAGAATGTTGCAGCCTTAGCTTCCCTGATACAAGAGATGTTAATGGAGCCACGTTGGGATGTAAAAGAATTCGAACGCCTCAAACAACAGAACATTGCCCGTTTGGAGGAAAGCAAAGTTCAACCGAATGCTATCGCCAGAAATACATTCAATCGTCTGATATTGGGAGAAAATGCTTATGCCACACCATCATTAGGAATTATTGATGAGGTTAAGAACATTACTCTTGATGATATAAAAAGTTTTTATGCGGATTATTATGCACCGGGAATCAGTAAATTATTGATAACGGGCAATATCTCAAAGCAGGAAACTGAAAAAGCATTCGCTGCTTTAAGTGATAACTGGAAAGGGATAGAGAGTAAACCGGTTGTATTACCTGTATTGCCGGAACCTGTAAAAGGAGGTAACATCTACTTCGTAGATTATCCCGAAGCTAAACAATCGGTTATTATGCTTGGAAAACGTGCTATGAACCGTTTGTCACCTGATTATTATCCGGCAGTTATTGCAAATTACAAATTAGGAGATGGTTCCGGTTCAGACCTTTTCCGTGTATTACGACTGGAAAGAGGATATACTTATGGCGCTTATTCTTTCTTTAATTCCAATAAGAATTATGGTGTGTTTACCGCCTCATCCAGTGTGCAAACGACCGTAACAAAAGAATCAATTGAAGTATTCAAGGACATGATCTCATCATACGGAGATAGCTTTACTTCTGAAAGCCTTGAAACAACCCGTAACGCCATGCTTCGCAAACAAGCAGGTGAGTATGAAACCATCTGGTCGCTGCTCTATATCTTGAATAATATAGTTATAACAGGTTTGCCTGCCGATTATTTGAAACAGGAAGAAAATACATTAAAGAATATCTCCCTCGATCAAATAAAGGGTATTATTTCAAAAGAATTGAACTACGATGATATGATTGTTGTAGTTGTCGGTGATGCAAAAACCCAACTTCCACGATTGAAAGAACTTGGTTCTGTTATACTTACAGAATGATAAAATAAATTAGGCGCAGATTACCTGTAAAATCAGTGTAATCTGTGCCTAGTAACAATCATGATTTTTTATGCTACTTAAGAGCGGGTAGCAGATATTTCCAAACTAAATTGATTTCAGCCTGCATATCATCTATCTGAGCCGTAATAGCAATAACCGTATTTTTTTCAGGTAAAACTAAAATATACTGTCCGCGTGCGCCATCTGCACGGAATGAATTATGACGGCTTCTCCACATTTGATAACCGTATCCTTGCAGCCAGTCACTGTCTTTTTTCTTTATCTTAAGATCTTCTTTTTTCGTGCCTGCCGGAAGTGATTCAATATGAGATGTCGTGGCTTCATCGAACCATGATTCGG
>DAMCDT010000306.1:0-4494 GCA_032058265.1 Tannerellaceae bacterium | reverse complement strand
ACTGGAAATTACCCGTCCATCCGATTGTTCCCATCAATACATCTCCTTGTTTCTCGTTAGGTATAGCATCAAGCCCTAATTCGAAGAAAGGATAACTGTGCATTGCAGCACGTGAACCTAATTTAGTATCCAGGATTTTCTTTCCGAATTGTAATTGTTGGGTACTCATATTTACTTCTTTTGCCCAGTCTCCGCTAAACTCTGTCAGGTAATAGTCAGCATTTTCAAAGCAAATCATATTCGATGCATATCGCCAGATGGTTACCGGTTTCTTTTCATTATGTTTTATTTCACTCCATGCTTTGATTACATTCTCTTTTACATAAGCAACATAATGTAGTGTTACTTCCACAGGATATACTTTATCTTTCAAATAAACAGTTGTTTGAGTTACATTTGAATCGATCTTTTTTGTTTCTGATGAGACATACGATAAGATAGTGGTCATATTCCCATCGTTATGCGTCATGGCAAGAGCTGGTTCATAATAGTCTTCAGCGCCTGAGCCAGGGTAAACTTCCCATCCCCTCTCTGAATTACTTCCATCCGAACCACCCGAAACATAAGAAGACAAATGAGTTAAATCTGATTCATTAAGCAACCGTTTTCCAAAATACGATTGATACAAACGTCCGTTTGGAGCTACCGACAAGATTAAATCTGTTTCATTTGTTGAGATCCGGATTGGCGCCTCTCCGGCATTTACTTGCAGCGAAGTAATAAACAGTGTCATACAAAATAGAAATAAGTTCTTCATAATAAATTGGTTTAGATAATAAAAGCCCGTTTTACCTTTCTATAAAGAATGAATAAATACGGGCTTTTATATATTAGTTTGTTTTAATCGATCAAGTCTGTTCTTTTAGTATTACATCATGAGCGCCGCCTTCTACAATACTTGTTGAAGAAACGAGTGTTATTTTGGCATTCTTCTGTAATTCTTCAATGGTAACAGCTCCACAACTACACATGGTTGCTTTTATCTTACCAAGCGTAATATTCAGGTTATCTTTCATTTTTCCGGCATAGGGTACATAACTGTCTACTCCTTCTTCAAACTTCAGGTTTTCTGTCCCCCCCATATCGTAACGTTGCCAGTTTTGGGCCCGGTTGGAACCTTCTCCCCAATATTCTTTCACATAATTGTTTCCGATGCGAAGTGTTTTTGTCGGCGATTCATCGAAACGGGCAAAATACCTTCCCATCATCAGGAAATCGGCACCCATCGCCAAAGCCAATACCATGTGGTAATCATGCACCAAACCTCCATCGCTACAAATCGGTATATAGGTGCCTGTTGCTTTGAAATATTCATCACGAGCTTGCGCCACATCCATTATGGCTGTAGCCTGACCTCGTCCTATTCCTTTTTGTTCGCGTGTTATACAAATTGAACCACCACCAATACCTACTTTTACAAAGTCTGCACCGGCATTTACCAGATAGTCAAAACCATCTTTATCTACGACATTCCCCGCTCCTACCAGCACTTTACCATTGTATTCCTGTTTAATCCATTGAAGCGTATCCTGTTGCCACTCGGAATAGCCATCAGACGAGTCGATACATAAAACATCTACACCAGCTTCTACCAATGCAGGAACACGTTCTTTATAATCGCGTGTATTTATTCCGGCTCCAACCAGCAATGATTTGTCGGCGCCTGATAATTCATACGGATTATCGCGATGGCTGTCATAGTCTTTACGAAAGACAAAATACGCCAAACGCTGTTCGTCGTCGATAATAGGTAATGTATTTAATTTATTTTCCCATATTAGTTGGTTGGCTTCAGAAAGTGTAATACCTACTTTACCTACATGAAGTTTTTCAAAAGGAGTCATAAAAAACTTCACTTTCATATTATGATCATCCTTTTCCGGACGGAAATCACGGCTTGTTACAAGTCCTAACAGTTTACCGTTAGGCGAGCCATCGTCCGTAATTCCGATTGTTGAATGTCCCATTTTTTTGATAAGTTCAATAACATCTGCCAACCGGTGTTCGGGAGTTAGGTTCGAATCACTTACCACAAAGCCCGCTTTAAATTTTTTCACTTTACGCACCATTTCGGCCTGACTCTCGATTGATTGGGAACCGAATATAAACGAAAGTCCTCCGTTGCGGGCTAGTTCTATTGCTAGTTCAGGTCCGGAAACAGACTGCATGATAGCAGATACAAAAGGTATATTCAAACGAATTGCCGGCATTTCCCCCACTTTATATTTTACTAATGGAGTACGTAGGGAAACATTGGAAGGCACACAGAGTTTTGATGTTAGTCCGGGAATAAGGAGATATTCCCCAAAGGTTCTAGAGACGTCGTTTAAGAAAACTGCCATATTGATTAATTTTGCTTATGAAAGAATAATCGTACAAAATTAATCAATAATACCGAAATAATAAAACGATACCCTACCCCTTTCATTTTTTTAGTTTGTTTTATCTGCAAATGTGAATAAAACTAGTTTTGCATAAGCAGAAAACTCATTTTTCAAAGCTACTAAAAAGACGATAATGCCTTTCTTACACCATTACATTCTTTTATATAAATGATTGTGGTAACTTTTCCGAATGATCACAGTCATTTGAAAAAGTTATAGTCGTGATTTTTTTAAAATAGAACAAAAAAATACAAATTCTAATTTTGCTCCAGCCACTCTTTGATGGCTTCGAATAAAAGTTGGTTTTCCTGCGTGGTCTGTGTGGAAAGACGGAAATATGTTTCATCCAATCCGTAAAAATTAGAGGCATCACGTATTAACAGGCCGTGAGTCTCCAGTAAATATTTCTTAAGTTCGGCGGCATTTCCTTTTTTAAGACGCACCAGAAAGAATGTTGTTGAGGTAGGCAAAACTTCCAGATCATCCAGTTTATTGAGTTGATAGATCAATTCTGCCGTTTCACGTTGCCATTTACGGATGGGCAAAGTGAATTGTGCCGGATGGATCAGTATATATTTACTGGCTTCGATAGCCATTGCGTTCACCGACCACGGAATCAGGTATTTATTAACTTTCTTAGCTATCGATGTAGATGCCATGATATATCCAATACGCAATCCCGGAATATTATAAGGTTTCGACATAGAATGCAATAATACCAGGTTTTTATTAGCCTTCAAATCACTTGGTTTGAGCATATCTTCTGTTGTAAAAGCTACATAAGACTGGTCAATGATGAAAGTTGTTTTCTTATTGGCGGCAAATAATTTCAATAATTCTGTACGGTGGAATAGCTTACCATCCGGATTATTCGGATTGCATATCCAGCAGAAATCCTGTCCTTCCAAAGAAAGTTCGGATAGATCTTCTGAATTAGAGAAGTAGGTTATCTCATGTTCATGCAAACGACAGGCATCTTCATATTCGGAAAAGGTAGGTTCAAAAATCACAGACTTTGCATCTCTATTGGCCTGTGCCAATAAATAGATAGCAGTAATAGACCCGTTGGTTACGACTACATTATCTTCTTTCACCTCGAACCGGCGAGCCAATAATCGTTTCAAACCGGAAGCATCCGGATCAGGATAGCGTGTAATTTTATCAAACAAGGTATTTAGATGTGCTATTAACTTTTCAAGGTTTGCACTGTGCCATACATTTGAGCTGAAATTACTTTTTACTTCCTGTTTAAGACTGTAGAAGTCGTCGCCATGTCCAAATAACATATAATGTAATGTTTAATAAATAAAAGTAGAACTTATTGATGCAAAAATACTAATCTTTTTCGCTTTTCCTATCAATTGCTTTATAGATCGCGTCTTGTATCCGGGTACGGATATCCATGGAAGAGAGTTTATTGTTCGCACGGGTCGGATTCACCCGGTTACTCAGGAAAATATATATCAATTGGTTATCCGGATCTACCCAGAAAGAAGTTCCCGTATAGCCTGTATGTCCAAAAACACAAGCCGGGGCAAAGGCGCCGCATGGTGATATTTTCGGATTGGCTTTGTCAGGTTTATCAAATCCTAATCCACGCCGGGAAACCGGACTTTTACTTTGTGTAAAAAGGCGGCTTGTTTCTAAAGACAGATACTCTTCTCCCCCATATTTTCCCTGATTGAGAAGCATCTGTAATACCTTCGCCAGGTCATTTGCATTTGAGAATAAGCCCGCATTACCTGAAACACCTCCCTGGAATGCCGCGGCTTCATCATGCACGTACCCTCGCAAAACCTGCTTACGTAGAAACTGGTCATTTTCAGTTGGTACAATCATCACTGTATCCATCGACTTTAATGGATTGTATGTCAGTTTACGGGCACCCAACCTGTCATAAAAACCAGTCCGTAATATCTTATCCAACGGTTCTTTCTTCTGATTCTCTATCATCTTCTGAAGCAATATAAAATTTATACAACTATACAGGTATTTCCCTTTTGTGCGTAAAGTCGATTCTTTTATACCGGTCATAATACTGTCTTTAAAAGAATCGCTTAAATAAAAGTTACGTGCCACTTCCGTTGTAAAACTCTTCTTAGTTGTATCG